>JALOSO010000044.1 GCA_025458385.1 Paracoccaceae bacterium
TTGGTCACCAAGGGGCAGGTGGCATCAACGGCGATCATGTTGCGCGCGGCCGCCGCAAGCGGCACGGATTTGGGCACGCCATGGGCGGAAAAGATCACCGGCCGGTCGGCGGGGGCATCGTCAAGCTCCTCGACAAAGATGGCACCCTTGGCGCGCAAATCATCGACAACGAATTTGTTGTGGACAATTTCGTGGCGGACATAGACGGGCGCGCCCCATTTCTGCAGGGCCATCTCGACGATCTTGATCGCACGGTCGACCCCGGCACAGAACCCGCGAGGGGCGGCGAGGTAGAGGGTGAGGGGGGGCAGGGGCAGGGGCAGGGTCATGGGCGCGGCCTTGGATGGGTTCATTGTAGGGTAAGGGGCAAATGAGCGGGGGTCTAGGGGCCGGGTCAGACCAACAGGTCAACAGCGCCAGCCAAGGCCAGATAGCGGCCGGTTTTGGCGATGGCGACCAGGGATAGGAACACAGGCCATGGGGTCCGCAAGACGCCCGAGGCAAGCACGATGGCATCGCCGAAGGGGGCCCAGCTGAGAAGAAGGGACCAGCGGCCCCAACGCTGGAACCAGTCTTGGGCACGGCGCATCTGGGCTGGCGTGGCGGGAAACCACCCGCGGTGTTGAAAGCGGGTGATCTGGCGGCCGATGACGAAGGTGACGCAAGACCCAAGCGTATTGCCAACAGAGGCAACCGCAATCAAAAGCCAGACCGGGGCGATGGCGGCGGCCTGGGCCGCAATGAACACAATCTCGGACTGAAAGGGGATAGGCGTCGCCGCAAGAAAGGCGGCCGTGAAAAGGCCGGTCAGGCCCGCGTTTTCCCACATCAGCGCACTGCGGGCACAAGGGATAAGGCGAGGGGTCGCTCATCCAGCCCATGCGGGCTGTCTTCGCTGGGGCGCAAGGCAGGGGCCTGCTCATCCAGCCCTTGCGGGCTGTCTTCGCTGGGGCCAGCGAAGAGGGACCGCAGGGAACCGATGAGCGGCTGGGTCAAAGGCGCCCTGTCATTTCCGACCATGCAAAGGCGCGGTGTCCCGCGCCCCTTTCGTCCGCTGGCGAAAGCATCATTCCGCCGCAGCGCTTGTCTCATCCCGGTCGATTGCACGCGGTTCACGCGGCGGGCGGCCGATCACATCGCGCAATTCGTCCAGTTCGATGAAATTGTCGGCCTGACGGCGCAACTCGTCTGCAATCATCGGTGGTTGGCTGCGGATCGTTGACACCACAGAAACCCGCACGCCCTGCCGCTGCAGGCTTTCCACCAGCGGACGAAAATCGCCATCACCCGAGAACAGCACGATATGATCCACCCGTGGCGCAAGCTCCATCGCATCGACTGTCAGTTCGATGTCCATGTTGCCCTTCACCTTCCGGCGACCCTGGCTGTCGGTGTATTCCTTGGCCGGTTTCGTCACCATCGTGAAACCGTTGTAATGCAACCAGTCCACCAGCGGCCGGATCGGTGAATAATCGTCGTTTTCCAGCAAGGCCGTGTAGTAGAAAGCGCGTAGCAACTTGCCACGCCGCATGAATTCGGACCGGAGAAGCTTGTAGTCGATGTCAAACCCCAGGGCCTTGGCGGCCGCGTACAGGTTGGACCCATCTATGAACAGCGCAAGCCGTTCGTCCTTGTAAAACATCTTTGTCCCCTCAATGTCTCTACGCCAATGGTAATCTGGTTCGGGTGAGTGAACCTTATCAGCGAGACCTACGAAATATCAGTCGAAATCGTGCGGCGGCAAGCGCCCTTACACAGAAGTTTTACAGTGAAAATGCATATGGAACAACACGCTCTGGTTGCTCTGGGCGCGAATCTGCCCTTTGAAAGCCGCACACCGGCTGAAAATCTGCGCCTCGCCCTCGCGTCACTTGTCGCAAGCGGACACGCGATTGTCGCAATCAGCCGTTTCTATCAGACCCCCTGCTTCCCGGCCGGGGCTGGCCCTGACTATGTCAATGCCGCCTGCGTTGTGCGATTTTCCGCCGAACTTTCCCCCCAAAACGTGTTGAATGTGCTGCATCGCGTTGAGAACCGCTTTGGCAGACGGCGTGAACAGCGGTGGGGGATGCGCACACTGGACCTTGATCTGCTGGCCCTGGGCGATTCGGTGCTGCCTGATACCGCGACGCAGGAACATTGGCGCAACCTGCCACTTGCCGATCAAAAGAGGCTTGCACCAGACGGGCTGATCCTGCCGCATCCGCGCCTGCAGGACCGTGCCTTTGTTCTGGTGCCCCTGGCCGATGTCGCACCAGACTGGCGACATCCGCTGACCGGGCAGACCGTGGCCGCGATGACCGCATCCCTTCCCGCCGCCGAGCGCGCGGCGATGCGGCCGATGGATGACTGAATATGCGCTTGTCTTTACAGGGCTTGCGGCATAGATAGCGGGTCTTATGCCCCAGACTTGGAGTGCCCCATGGCCCGCGTGACGGTTGAAGATTGCGTTGACAAGGTTCCGAACCGGTTCGAGCTTGTGATGCTGGCGGCCCATCGTGCGCGCGAGATCACGGCAGGGTCGGCCGCAACGGTTGATCGCGACAACGACAAGAACCCGGTCGTGGCCCTGCGCGAGATCGCGGACGAAACGCAAGGCGCCGAAGACCTGCGCGAGCGGATGATCGCCAGCCACCAGACCCAGATCGAGGTGGACGAGCCGGAAGACGACCAGATGTCGCTTTTGATGGCCGGCGAGATTGACCGCCCGATGGTCGATGACATGTCGGAAGAAAAGCTGCTGCGCGCATTGATGGAAGCGCAAGGCGAGCTGTAACCTGAAGGCATAAGGGCATGATCGACGTCGAAGACCTGATCGCCCTTGTCCGCAACTATAACCCGCGCACAAACACCGGCCTGATCCGCCAGGCCTATGCCTATGGCATGCAGATGCATGAAGGGCAGATGCGCCAGTCAGGTGAGCCTTATTTTACCCATCCCATTGCCGTAGCTGCAATTCTGACGGAACAGCGGCTGGATGATGCCACCATCGTCACGGCACTGCTGCATGACACCATCGAAGACACCAAATCGACCTATGCCGAAATCGCGCGCACCTTTGGCGAAGAGGTGGCCGAACTGGTCGATGGCGTGACAAAGCTGACGAACCTGCAACTGTCATCAACGCAAAGCCAGCAGGCCGAGAACTTTCGCAAGCTGTTCATGGCCATGTCGAAAGACCTGCGGGTGATTCTGGTCAAACTGGCTGACCGGCTGCACAACATGCGCACGATCAAAAGCATGCGGCCCGAAAAGCAGGCGCAAAAGGCGCGCGAGACGATGGAGATCTTTGCGCCGCTGGCCGGGCGCATGGGGATGCAGTGGATGCGCGAGGAGTTGGAGGATCTCTCCTTCAAGGTGCTGAACCCCGAGGCGCGCAATTCGATCATGCGGCGTTTTGTGACGCTGCAGCGCGAGACGGGCGATGTGGTGCACAAGATCAACGCCGACATCCGCACCGAACTGGAACGCGCGCGGATCGAGGCGGATGTCTATGGCCGGGCCAAAAAGCCCTACAGCATCTGGCGCAAGATGCAGGAAAAGGATCTGGCGTTTTCGCGGCTGTCCGACATTTACGGGTTCCGGATCATCTGCGCGGATGTGGCGGATTGCTACCGCATTCTGGGGGTGATCCACCAACGCTGGCGGGCGGTGCCGGGGCGTTTCAAGGATTACATCAGCCAGCCCAAGAACAACGGGTACCGCAGTATCCACACAACGGTCAGCGGCCGTGATGGCAAGCGGGTGGAAGTGCAGGTGCGCACGCGCGAAATGCACGAGGTGGCCGAAGCAGGGGTGGCCGCGCATTGGTCATACCGCGAAGGCGTACGGGCAAAGAACCCCTTTGCGGTGGACCCGGCCAAGTGGATCGCAACGCTGACAGAGCGTTTGGACGAAGGGGATACGGACGAGTTTCTGGAGAACGTGAAGCTTGAGATGTATTCGGATCAGGTCTTTTGCTTCACGCCGAAGGGGGATGTGATCCAGCTGCCGCGCGGGGCGACGCCGCTGGATTACGCCTATGCGATCCACACGCGGATCGGCAATTCCTGTGTTTCGGCCAAGATTGACGGAATCAGGGTGCCTTTGTGGACGCGGCTGAAGAACGGGCAGTCGGTCGAGATCATCACGGCAGAAGGGCAACGCCCGCAGGCCAGCTGGATCGATATCGTGACAACAGGGCGGGCCAAGGCCGCAATTCGCAAAAGCCTGCGCGAAGAAGACCGGGGCCGCTTTGTCAAACTGGGGCAGGAACTGGCGCGGGCGGCCTTTGATCACATCGGGAAAAAAGCCACAGACAAGGCGCTGCGCACCGCCGCCAAGATGCTGGGCCTTGCGGATGAGGAAGACCTGCTGTCGCGCCTTGGTTCGGCCGAACTGACCGCGCGCCGGGTGATCGAAACGCTTTATCCCGAACTGGCCCTGGCCAAGGCGGATGAGGTGGACGCGCGTCAGCCCGTCGTGGGATTGACGGCGGACCAGACGTTCAAACGCGCCCAATGTTGCCAGGCGGTGCCGGGCGAACGCATTGTCGGTATCACCTATCGGGGGCAAGGCGTGGTCGTGCACAGCATCGACTGCCCGGCGCTGGAAGAGTTTGAAGAACAGCCAGCCCGCTGGATCGACCTGCACTGGCAACCAGGCCGTCACGCACCGGTCTTCACAGTGTCGCTGGAAGTGACGATTTCCAACGATGCCGGGGTGTTGGGGCGTATCTGCAGCTTGATCGGGGAACAGAAGGCCAATATCTCGGACCTGCGCTTTACAGATCGCAAACCGGACTATTACAAGCTGATTGTCGATGTCGAATTGCGGGATGTCGAACATCTGCACATGGTGATGACAGCGCTTGAGGCAGAGACGGATGTGGCCCAGATCAGCCGCCACCGTGATCAGAAAAGGCGGCCCTGACAGGGGTCGGTAAAGCGGACGGGGGGGAGAGACGAGGGCGTGGTTTTCAAGCGGCGCACACCGCGCGGATGGCTCAGCTGGGCGCGCCAGATGGTCTATCCCGATGGCGGCTTCAAGCGCGCAACCCGTTACGTCATCCACCGGATGAGTCGCCTGCCCGATGACCCCCGGCGCATTGCCCGTGGCGTCTTTGCGGGAACGCTGATTTCATTCCTGCCAATTCCCGGCATGCAGTTTCTGGCGGCCTGGGGCCTTGCTGTGGTGATGCGGGGCAATGTGCTGGCATCCTTGCTGGCGACATTTGTGTCAAACCCGCTGACAACCCCGGTGATCGCGGTCTTCTCGGTCGGATTCGGGCATTGGCTGCTGGGCATCCATACGCCGCTGACCGGCGAAGCGATCATGGACGCTTTTGCAGGCGCGGGCGGCGAAGTCTGGCAGAACGTGAAGGCGATTTTCACCTCAGCCCCGGTGGAATGGAACAGTATCGGCAGTTTCTGGGACAACATCTGGTACCCCTATTTCGTCGGTTGCCTTGGACCGGCGGTGATCACCTCGCTTGCGCTGTACTACCTGACCATTCCGGTCGTGCAGGCCTATCAAAAACTGCGCGCAGCCAAGGCCAAGGACCGGGTCGAGAAACGGCGCAAGCTGAAGGACATGCTACTGGCAGCCCGCAGCCATGGCGCACGCGACAGCAGCCTGCGCGAAAGTGGTGCGAAAGATGGGGGTGACGGCGCACCACCGACGCCCTAAGTTCACGACCAACAGCAGGGAAGCCGAAGATGAAACCATTGCGACAGTTGCGTTTGGGTGTGAACATCGACCATGTGGCAACGGTGCGCAACGCGCGGGGGGGCGACAACCCTGATCCGCTGCGCGCGGCCCTTCTGGCCGAGGCTTCGGGGGCGGACGGCATTACCGCCCATCTGCGCGAAGACCGGCGGCATATCCGTGATGTGGATATGGAAGCGCTGGCTGCGGGCATTGGTATCCCCTTGAACTTCGAATGTGCGGCCACGGATGAAATGCAGGCAATTGCCCTGCGTCTGCGCCCGCATGCCGTGTGTCTGGTGCCGGAAAAGCGCGAAGAACGCACGACGGAAGGCGGGCTGGACGTGGCGGGGGACGACAACCGCCTGACCGAATATGTTGCAAAGCTGCGCGAAGCAGGCATTCGGGTTTCAATGTTCATCGGGCACGATGCCGAACAGATCAAGGCGAGCGCGCGGATCGGGGCTGCGGTCGTAGAGTTGCATACCGGGCATTATGCAGACCTGTTTGCAGCAGGCGAAATGCAGGCGGCAGAGACGGAATTGCGGGCATTGGCCAAGGGCGCCACACTGGCGCATTCGCTGGGGCTGGAAGTTCACGCAGGCCATGGGCTGACGTTTGAAAACGTGGGCGGGGTCGCGGCGATCCCGGAACTGGTCGAGCTGAACATCGGGCACTTCCTGATGGGCGAGGCGATTTTCATCGGGCTGGGGCCTGCGATCGAGGAAATGCGCCGCCGCATGGATTCGGCGCGCGAGGGGCTGGCGTGACACCGGATTTTTCAGGCAAAAATCCGGACAAAAATTTTCAAAAATTTTTGGGAATTTTTTTGGAAAAAAATTCGCGCGCTGCAATGCAGGCGCGCGCATGATCCTGGGTGTCGGCACGGACCTTGCGAACATTGACCGGATCGCAGGCGTGCTGGACCGCTTTGGTGACCGGTTCCGCGACCGGGTGTTCACCGAACGCGAGCAGCGCAAGGCCGAGGGGCGCCCCCGGGCGGTGGCCGCGACCTATGCAAAGCGGTGGGCGGCAAAGGAGGCGTGTTCAAAGGCATTGGGCACCGGGCTGCGCATGGGGATTTCCTGGAAGGACATGGCGGTGTCGAACCTGCGCACGGGCCAGCCGGTGATGCACCTGACAGGCTGGGCGGCAGAACGACTGGCGGCGATGACACCGCCCGGCCATACCGCCGTGGTGCATGTGACGCTGACGGATGACCACCCCTGGGCGCAGGCCTTTGTCGTGATCGAGGCGCGGGCGAACGGCGGCGACACGCCCTCGTAACTTGACTTCCCCCCGTTGCCCCGCGCATGTAGCGGCGGCACAGGCAAGGGGCAGATCATGGCAAGCGCGGACAAAGATGACGGCGGTATCGTCGAACTGATCAAGACCGTGTTCTGGGCGCTGCTGATCGCGGGGGTCTTTCGCACCCTGTTCTTTCAGCCGTTCTGGATTCCGTCGGCCTCGATGAAGGACACGCTGCTGATCGGGGATTTCCTGTTCGTCAACAAGATGGCCTATGGCTATAGCCGCTATTCCTGTCCTTTCGCGCTGTGCCCGATTTCGGGGCGCATTCTGGCATCCGAGCCAGAGCGTGGCGATGTGATCGTCTTCCGTCACCCCACGCGGGGCGTGGATTACATCAAGCGGCTGATCGGCCTGCCGGGCGACACGATCCAGATGAAGGATGGTCTTCTGTATATCAACGGCACGCTGGCACCGCAGGAACCGGCGGGGACCTTCGCGGAACTGATCGAACCACAGGGGCCGGAAGGCAAGCTGCCGAATTGCGAAACGCGTGACGGCACGCAGTGCCTGTGGTCGCGCAGCCGCGAGACGCTGCCGAACGGGGTGTCGCATGATGTCATCAATATCGGCAATGGCGGTGCGGGAACGGCCGACAACACCGACATGTTCACCGTGCCAGAGGGCACCTATTTCTTCATGGGTGACAACCGGGATGACAGCCTTGACAGCCGCTTTCCGTCAACCGGCAACGGCGTGGGCTTTGTCCCTGCGGAATACCTGATCGGCCGGGCGGACCGGGTGATCTTTTCGTCAGCCGGCCGCAGGTTGGTGTATTTCTGGACATGGCGGGCAGACCGGTTCTTTCACGCGATCGAGTGATGCTGAAAGACGCTTTGCTGCGCAGTACTGACTGGTCTGGCCGCGCAAGGCGACGCGACCTGTGGTCCTATGCGGTGCTTGCCGGCCTGCTGTTGGCCGCTTGCAGCCTGGCCGAGGTTTGGGCTGCCGGACATGAACCAAAGGCGCCGCGTTTCGTGTTTCTGCTGGCGGCCCTTCTGCTGGTGCCCTTGATCAGCCTGGGCGTGCGGCGTCTGCATGACCGGGGGCATGGCGGGGGGTGGCTGGCCTTTGTGCTGCTGCCCTGGGTCGGCTGGCTGCTGCCCGCCTATCTGTTGCTGGCCCCCAGCAAGGGCCGGGTCGATGCGCCCGACACACCGGTTGGGTTGCATGTGGCGGGTGGCCTGCTGGCGGGGCTGGTGGTGGCACTGGTGGCAAGCCGGATGTTCTGGTCACCTTACTGGGTGCCGTCGGGCAGCATGAAGCCCACGCTTTTGCCGGGGGATTACCTTATTGTCGGTTTCGCCGATGCGGCCCGGCTGCAGCGCGGCGATGTGGTTGTCTTTCGGGCGGGGCTACAGGGGCAGACCTATGTCGCACGGCTGATCGGCCTGCCTGGTGACCGGGTTGCCATGCAGGCGGGCATCCTGCTGCTGAACGGGCAGGCTGTCATACAGGAAGACATGCCGCCCTTCACCGAAGTGTCTGTTGCCCAAGGGCCTGCCAGGCATCTGCCACGCTGTGGCAACGCGCCAGTGGGGGCGGGTGGCAAGTGCATCACGGCGCAGCGGCGTGAAACCTTGCCAGGGGGCGCAAAACATGCAGTGCTGGACCTGATGCCAGATGCAACCACGGGGGATATGCCCGAGGTGACCGTGCCGCAAGGGCAGTATTTCATGCTGGGGGACAACCGGGATGACAGTATCGACAGCCGCTTTGCAACCAGCACAGGCGGGATGGGAATGGTAGACGGGGCTTCGGTGATCGGCCAGGCGGACCGTGTGCTGTTTTCGGCCGCCGGGGCATGGATGCTGGCGGTCTGGAACTGGCGGGCAGGCCGGTATTGGCTGGCCATCGAATGAAACCGGCCAGCACATGAGGCTGTCCGCTGACATCACCGCCTTTTCGCGTCGGATTGGCCATGGCTTTGCGCGGCCAGAGTTGCTGTTGCAGGCCCTGACGCATGCCTCGATTTCATCACCAACGCGGCCAGATAACCAGCGGTTGGAATTTCTGGGCGACCGGGTGCTGGGTCTTGTCATGGCTGAGGCGCTGCTGGCGGCAGACCCTGATGCCGCCGAAGGTCAGCTTGCGCCGCGCTTCAACGCGCTGGTGCGCAAGGAAACCTGCGCGGATGTGGCCCGGGATTGCGGCCTTGGCGATGTGCTGAAACTGGGCCGGTCGGAAATGCTGTCAGGCGGGCGGCGCAAGGATGCGCTGCTGGGCGACGCCATGGAGGCGCTAATTGCAGCGGTGTATCAGGACGGCGGATTTGATGCGGCGCGCGCGATGATCCTGCGTTTGTGGGCCGGGCGGATCGGCGCGGTCAAGGCGGATGCGCGTGATCCCAAGACCGCGTTGCAGGAATGGGCACAGGCCCGCGGGCAGCACCCGCCGTTCTATACCGAAACGGCGCGGCAGGGGCCGGACCATGCCCCGCAGTTTACCGTCGAGGTCAGGCTTGCGACAGGCGAGATGGCGACAGCCACAGCCGGTACCAAGCGGGTCGCCGAACAGGCAGCGGCGCGGGCGTTGCTGATGCAACTGGATGGCCCTGCAGACTGAAGGTTGCCTGCGCAAGCCCCGTAAGGCGACAGGCGCGCGGCACAGGGGGCTGACCTTATGCCGCCTGACTGGCGCGGGGTTCGGTCAGAATGGCATACAGCTTTGCCGGGTCATTGTTGGCACGCAGCTTTTGCACGATCCCTGTATCGCGCATTGTCCGCGACACCAGCGCCAAAGCCTTGAGGTGATCGACGCCTGAATCCTTGGGCGCAAACAATGCAAAAACCAGATCGACAGGCTGGCGATCAACGCTGTCATAATCAAGCGGCTTTTCAAGACGCAGGAACACGCCCGTGATGCGGTTCATGTCCTCAAGCCGCGCATGGGGCAAGGCAATGCCATGCCCCACGCCGGTGGGCCCCAGGCTTTCGCGTTCCTGCAAGCCGTCCAGTGCTACGGCAGCAGACAGGCCATAGGCCTGGGCGGCAATCTCGCCCAATTCATGAAACAGCCGCTTCTTGCTTGTCATCTGACTGACAAAGCGCACCGCACCGGGGATCAGTAGTTTTGAAAGTTCCATGAACCGCTTTACATCCGCCCTGCTGCCAGGGCCCTACTTTGCGTTGCGCGGGTCAATCCAGCCGATGTTCCCGTCATCCCGACGATAGACCACATTGACGCCGCCGTGTCCTTCATTGCGAAACACCAGAAACTTGTTCGACCCCAGTTCCAGCTGCATGACCGCCTCACCGACGGTAATCGCGGGAATGCGCGTTTCCATCTCGGCAATGACAATCGGTTGCAGCGTGGCGGAATCGTCATCCTCCGGCTCTTCCGTTGCCGCGAGGATATAAGAGGCGCCCGCGTCGAATTCAACTGGTGCCGTGCGGTCACGATGATGGCTGCGCAAACGGCGTTTATAGCGGCGCAACTGCTTGTCCATCTTCTCGCGGCAGGATTCGAACGCGGCATAGATTTCGGCAGCGTGGCCCTTGGCCGCGGCGTTCAGGCCGGTGGACAGATGGATGGTCGTCTCACAGACGAATTCATGCGCCATCCGCGAAAACACGATCACAGCATCGGTCGGGCGTTGGGCGTATTTTTCCACCACCTCGCCCAGTTCGGCCTTCACATGGGTCTGAAGGGCCTCGCCGATGTCGATCTGTTTGCCGCTGATCTGGTAGCGCATGTTGCCTCCTTACGGGTCTGGATTGCGGCCCTTGCGTGTGGGGCCGTTCGGGTAAAGTACAAATGTCGCGGGGATGCGGGGGGCGCGGGCAAGGCGCCGGGCGCAGCAGGAAATCCGAGTCGGGGCGTTATGCGCGTCCATCCCTGTTATTGGGACCGGCGAGGGTGGACTTGTCAACAACCTGTTACGGTTGTGCGATGTTTGGCCGGCAACCCTGCCGCCGTCATGTCATCCGGAAGTTCTGGCCAAGATAGACCCGGCGCACGGTTTCATCGCGCACGATTTCATCTGTGGTCCCGCTTTTCAGGACCATGCCGTCGTGCAGGATATAGGCACGGTCGACGATTTCCAGCGTTTCGCGCACGTTGTGATCGGTGATCAGCACCCCGATCCCCCGTTGTTTCAGGTCGCTGACCAGATGCCGGATATCACCGACAGCAATCGGATCAACACCGGCGAACGGCTCATCCAGCAAAAGATACTTCGGGTCGGCGGCCATGCAGCGCGCAATCTCGACCCGGCGCCGTTCGCCCCCTGACAAGGCCAGCGCCTGCGCGCGGCGGATATGGGTGATGTTGAATTCCGAAATCAACTCTTCCAGCCGCTCGCGCCGCTTGTGCTTTTCCGGCACGGCAATCTCGAGGACAGCCATGATGTTGTCTTCAACGGAAAGGCCGCGAAAGATCGACACTTCCTGCGGCAGATAGCCAATGCCCAGCCGCGCCCGGCGATACATCGGCAGGGGCGTCACGTCACGACCATCGATCAGCACCTGCCCGCCTTCGGGCGTAACCAGCCCGGCGATGGAATAAAAGCATGTGGTCTTGCCAGACCCGTTGGGGCCAAGCAAGGCCACGCATTCACCCCTGTTCAGACGCATGCTGAAATCACGGATCACCAGCCGCTTTTTGTAGCTTTTGCGCAGGTTGCGCACCTGAAGGCCCGCGTCGCCTTCCGTGACAGTCAGGGTGGGCATCAGTTCTGCCCCGGAATGAAGGTGGTCTGCACCCGGCCTTCCATGCGGCCCGTACCGGCCTTCAGATCAATCACCAGCTTTTGCCCCGACAGCGCCGTCTGCCCCTGGGTCAGCAGCACATCGCCCGTCATCACGACCTCGCCGCTGGCTATGGTATAGACCGCCTCACGCGCCTCGGCGGCCTCGGACGCATTGGTCAGGGTAACGCCGCCAGAGGCGATCAGACGGTCGATGGATTTGCCGTCGCTGCCGTATTCAACCCGGATCGTCCCGGCTGCAAGGCGCATCTCACCCTGCCCTACCAGCACGTTGCCTGAAAATTCGGCTGATCCGTCGGCGTTGTTGACCGTCAGATTATCTGCCTCGATCTCGACCGGCAGCGATGTGTCCTGCTTTAGCCCGCCGAAGGCGACCTGCGCCTGCTGGGCCATGGCAGGCAGGGAAAACAGCAGGAAGACGGCAAGGGCAAAGCGCAACATCGAAAGGCCTTTTGGTCAAGGGGCAGGCAGGTAGGTCAGCCGGACGCGGCCAGTAAAGACCATCACATACTCGCCTGTGTCGGGCACAGGTTGCAAGGTCATTCCCGCAGCAGTGATCCGGCCCATTGGCGCATCGGCCGCGATGGCCGACCGCGCCATCAGCCCGGTCCGGTCCAGCCGCGCCTCGATTGCCTCGGTCTCGATCCGGAAGCCCGTGGTCGTGGTCAGCGTGACCCCACCTTCAAGCGTCACCAACCCGCGGTCCGCATGATAAGCCCCGTAGGCTGCCGTCAGATCCGCCTGTCCACCATCGGGTGTTGCAAGTTGCACCTGCATCATGCGCGCGGTCGCCGCACCGTTTGCATCGGTCGGTCTGGCCTCGGTCGCACGAAAACTGACAGCCGCACCATCGCTGGTGACCCCGGAATAGGTGGGCGCGGTCAGCCGGGGTTCGCGGACGCGTTCGGCCACGTCAACCTCGGCGTAGGGGATCGCATCTTCGGGGTCGATGGCGCGGGCGAACAGGAAAAGCGTCGACAGAATGACCAGTGCCGCAAGCGGCAGAATGACCTTGGCCCAGGCCACGATCCGCGAATGCAGATCGCGTTCCGCCAGGGCCATCAGGCCACCCCGGCGCGCAGCAGATCATGAATGTGCAGAATGCCGACGGGGGTCTTGCCCCCCGCTTCGGTGACGAACAGGCAGGTGATCTTGCGGTCATTCATCACGGCCAGCGCCTTTTCTGCCAAAGCTTCCGGGCCAATGGTGCGTGGCCCCGCAGTCATCACCTCGCCCGCCGTAAGGCCCAAGAGACCATCCATGTGCCGGCGCAGATCGCCATCGGTGACGATGCCGCAAAGATACCCCTGCGCGTCCCGCACGCCAACCACGCCAAAGCCGCTTTTGGTGATGGTCAGCAAGGTCTCGCTCATGGGGGTATCGGGCGTGACCATGGGCAGGGTGCTGTGCATCAAGTCGGCCACGGTCAGCAGTTTGGCCCCCAGTTTGCCGCCGGGGTGGAAAATGCGGAAATGGTCGGGGGTGAACTGGCGGTGTTCCATCAGCGCGATTGCTAGTGCGTCACCAAGTGCCAAGGTCATGGTGGTCGAGGTGGTGGGAACGATGCCTGTCTCGCAGGCCTCGGGGGCTGCGGGCAGAAGAAGGGCGACATCGGACTGGCGCAGCAGGGTCGAGCCTTCGCGCCCGGCGATGCCGATCAGGGGGATGGAAAAGCGGCGGGAATGGGCGACAAGGTCAGCAAGTTCAGGCGTCTCGCCAGAGTTGGAGAGGACGAGAAGGACATCGCCCCGGGCAACCATGCCAAGGTCGCCATGGCTGGCCTCTGCGGGGTGGACGAAATGGGCGGGGGTGCCGGTCGAGGCGAAGGTGGCGGCGATCTTGCGGGCGATATGGCCGGATTTGCCCATGCCAGAGACGATGACACGCCCCTTGGCCTGCAGGATCAGGTCAGCGGCGCGGGCAAAGCTTTCGTCAAGGGCGGTGCCCAGAATGGCAAGCGCTTCGGCTTCGCGGGCGACAACGCGGCGGGCAGTGGCAAGGAAATCCGTGCCCGACTTGCTTGTTGAAGAGGTCATGTTCTGCACCACGCCATGGGTTTGACCTTCCGCGGGGCGCTCATCGCTTCCCTGCGGTCGCTCTTCGCTGGGTCGACCAGCGAAGAACGACCGGAAGGGAGTGATGAGCGCCCCCTTGGCAGGCAAGCAGCCCTAATGGTGGAAAAGATCATTGGGTTCGTCATAGCCCATCAAATCCAGTTCGGCCCGCGTGGG
>JALOSO010000276.1 GCA_025458385.1 Paracoccaceae bacterium
CAGCCACCATCCCCTCATCCGGGGTGTCCGACACGAAATGCACGGCCAGCTTGCGCGCCAGATGCCGCGCGGTATCCGGATGGCGCGCCAGATCGCCCAGCAGTTCAAGCACCGGGGCCATATCCGCGCCCGCATAACGCTTGCCCAGCACTGTCTCGGCCCCCGGTTCGGCCAGGGCGGGGTTGAACACGAAGCCGTCCTCGGGGTTGGCCGTCAGCCCCGTCAGCAGTTCGGCCAGTTCGCGCACGTCTTCCTGACGATAGGCCCCGCCGACCCCCAGTGTGTGCAGTTCCAAAAGCTCGCGCCCCAGATTTTCGTTCAACCCCGCACCGCGCCGCTGCCCGGCGCGCGACCCCGGCCCCACCGACTGCACCTGATCCAGATACAGCAGCATTGCTGGATGGGTCGTTGCCGCCACCAGCATATCGGCAAAGCGCCCGGCGACATGCGGGCGAATGGCCTGTTCCACCATCAGCGCCGGCAGCGCACCATCCTGCCGGAACCGCGATTCGGCAGTAAAATGATCGGCCCAGAACTGCACCAGACGCTCACGAAACCCGTCGCTCGCCCCGACCGCGCGGGCCAGTTGCACGGCAAACCCGGCTGTTGCCTGCGCCTGCACGGCCCGGATCACACGGCGATAGGCGTCGCGTTGGCTGTCATCGCCGCGCACGGCCCGGCGCAGGGCGGCGGCCTCCTGATACAGCGGCATCACGGCATCGGCGGTCAGCCCCGGCCATTGGGCGGCAGCCTGATCGGGCCCGGCCAGGGCCGCCAGCATGCCGTCAGGCGCAGTCATGCCCTGATCCGCCGGAAGGCCGGTGCCAAAACGAAGCGCTGACAAGGCATGCAGGTCTGACATCCGGGCCCCTTTGCGTCACTGCGGTAATCTAGGCACAGCGGTTGCGGTTTCTAACCCCTGCCGCGCTGTTCATGGGGCGGTTCTGCCAGAATGGGGGCGGCTTTTCAGCGAAATACCGCCGGATAGGCGTGAAAGCCGTCAAAATCCGCCTTGCCAATCGCCGCACCGGCGGCACGCAGGGCGGCATAGCCCATGGTCAGATGAAAGAAGAAATTCGGCAGGCCAAAAAGGTACAGGAAATCCGCGCCGGATTGTTCCAGCATGGCCTGCCCCGCCTGATGCCGGATCACGCGCACCTCGGCCCCCGCGAAATCCTGTTCCGAAAGGGCGCGCAAGGCCGCCTCGGCTGCCGAAATGCGCGCCAGCAGCCCCGTGGCATCGATCGGGCCATGCAGGTCCGGGACATCACGCCCGGCCATGGGATAGGTGGTCCGCAGCGTAAAGCTGATGGCCGTCGCAAATTGCTGGCCCGCCGGAAACGCATCGCCAATCCGCGCCATCAGATCCCCCTTGCCCAGTATCCCCCGCATCTGCCCAAGGTAGTGCAGGAACACCGGGACGGATGCCGCGTAGCAACACTGGGTCACGTCAGGCCCGCCCGGAAGGCCAGATAGGCGGGGGCTTGCCGGATGCCGTCAAGATCGGCATCCGCATCCAGATGCGCCGCATCCGGCAGGGTGCCATCGCGCTGGCAGGCTTGGAGCTGCGCCACCGCCTTATCAACATCACCCCGCAGCGCAAACAGGCAGGCTAGGTTGTAACTCCCCTTGCCGGAAATCGTGGCCGCTTTTGTCAAAACCTCCATGGCAAGGGTCAGCGAAGCCTCACGATCTTCGCCTTTCTGCAAATGAGAAAGGTTGATTAGTGTAGCGCCCCAATTGTCAAACGCCTCGTGGTAGTCCGGCTTGATCCGGACCGCTTCGGCATATTTCGCCCCGGCCTCGGCGAACCCGGCCCGCGCCGCGTCACCGGTCAGCGTGCCAGCCTCCCCGGCAAGGGCACTTCCCCAATTGTTAAATGCCTCGTGCTTGTCCGGCTTGATCCGCACCGCTTCGGCATAATTCGCCCCGGCCTCGGTGAACTTCGCCCGCGCCGCATCACCGGTCAGCGTGCCAGCCTCTCCGGCAAGGGCAAGGCCCCAATTGTTAAACGCCTCGTGCATGTCCGGCTTGATCCGCACCGCTTCGGCAAATTTCGCCCCGGCCTCAACAAATTTCGCCCGCGCCGCATCACCGGTCAGCGTGCGGGCCTCATCGTCAAGGGCGTTACCCTGATCAATCAGCGACCAGGCGAGGGCCAGCTTTGCCCCTTTGGACAAGGGTTGTTCGTCCTTGCCCATATCGCCATTTGCGCCATCCTTGCGACTGTCATCCACAATCCCCAGACCTGCATCATAGGCGCGGGAATTGGGCGTGGCTTCACTTTCCCAACGCACCGAAAAATCGGCCAGACGGCTGCGGATTTCGGGCAGGAAATCTTGATCGCCCTGTTCGCCCACCGGGAAGTCGGTGGTAGGCTCCAGAACCTCGGTCACATGGTCCATCGGGTTCTTCAGGATCATTGGGGGCCAGTCGCCAAGGTCTTTGGCAAGGTCGATCATCACCCGGTCAAAGTCACACCCCCCGATGTATTCGGCGCGGGTGCTGTCCAGCAGGGCCTGAATATGCGGCGGCGGCGAGGGGGCATGGCCCAACCAGAGCAGCCTTTTGCGCGATTTGTATTCTGTTTGAAAGATGTCAAAGGCGGCGTCAGCCTCGCCGCTATAGCCGATGACAACGGTCAGGTCATTGCGCAGGGTATCGGCCAGCACCGGGCGCAGTTTTTTGGTGTGATTTAGCGTCTCCTTGTCCGAGTTCAGCAGCACCATGCCATGGCTTTGGCCATGCAGATGTATGATCGAGGGCGAGACAAGCCGCGTCACCTCATCTGTGTGCGACGTGCCAAAATCATAGACCGGCAGGTGAACGCCCAGCATCGAGGCGGCCCGTTCCAAGAGCAGGTCAAAGTTGAAGGTAAGCACGCGGTTGACATGCTCTCCGCGCAAAAGCGTGGCTAAGGCGATATGGCCCCAGTTCATTCTGGCCTTGGTCAGCAAAGGAACGATAAGCTTTTCGATATCGGCCTGAAACAGCTGCGACATCACCCGCCCATAGGATTTACGGTCAGTTTCGTTCAGCTTGTTGTAGATATGGGGAAATTCCTGTTCGATCAGCTTGATAAGCCCGTTGGCCGAAGGGATCCCCGCGCTGATCGACGCGCCCGCACCGATGACAAAACTGGCCTTGCCCTCCTTGCGGATATGGTTGGCCACTTCCTTGATTTTTACGCGATCCGCCAAACTGACCCCACCATTCGTATCGGGGCCAGCCTAGGGTTGTGGCGCAGGCTGGGCAAGCCTACTCCTTCGGCACCACCCGCAGGTTCAGCTCGCGCAGCTGTTTCAGCATCGGCTCACTTGGCGCGCCCATCAGCAGGTCTTCCGCCCGCTGGTTCATCGGGAACATGATGACTTCGCGGATGTTCGCCTCATCCGCCAGCAGCATCACGATGCGGTCAATGCCCGCCGCACAGCCCCCGTGCGGCGGTGCGCCATATTTGAACGCCTTGACCATGCCGCCGAACCGCTTTTCCACCTCGTCATTCGGGTAACCCGCAAGCTCAAACGCCTTGAACATGATCTCGGGCTTGTGGTTGCGGATGCCGCCCGAAATCAGCTCATAGCCGTTGCAGGCAAGGTCATACTGATATGCGTAAACCTGCAAGGGATCACCCATCAGCGCATCCATCCCGCCTTGCGGCATGGAGAAAGGGTTGTGGCTGAAATCAATGCCGCCCTCATCGGTGCGCTCATACATCGGGAAATCCACGATCCAGGCAAAGCGGAAGGTATCCGTCTCCGTCAGCCCCAACTCGCGCCCGATCTCATTGCGCGCGCGCCCCGCGACCGCCTCGAACGTCTCCGGCTTGCCGCCAAGGAAGAA
>JALOSO010000277.1 GCA_025458385.1 Paracoccaceae bacterium
GGGCCGCATGAAGACGACCGGCAAACTGGGCGACGTGATGAAGGAAAGCATCGAGGCAGCCGCGTCTTACGTGCGCTCGATCAGCCCGGAAATCGGGGTGAAACCGCCGCGTTTTGAGACGATGGATATCCATGTGCACGTGCCAGATGGCGCGACGCCCAAGGATGGGCCATCGGCAGGCTTGGCCATGGTCACGGCGATTGTCTCGGTGCTGACGGGCATTCCGGTGCGCAAGGATATTGCCATGACGGGCGAGGTGACCTTGCGTGGCAATGCAAGTGCGATTGGCGGGCTGAAGGAAAAGCTGCTGGCAGCACTGCGGGGCGGAATCAAGACAGTGCTGATCCCGGAAGAGAACGCCAAGGACCTGACGGAAATCCCGGATTCGGTGAAAAAGGGGATGGAGATCATCCCGGTCACCTGTGCGCGAGGTGCTGCGCCATGCACTGGTGCGCGCGCCAGAGCCTGTGGAATGGGACGAAGCCGCCGAAGAGGCCGCAGCGGCGGCGCGCCGCGCGGCATCCGATGCGGCCTCACCGGGCCAGACAGCGCATTAGGCCTGCGCTGAACGCGCAACGATGATAGCAAAACGCGCCTTCGGGCGCGTTTTCTTTTGCATAGAATGTTTCAAATTCGCGCATTACCGCAGGGGAATCGTAGCATTGTTTCCGTTTGGTGGATAACCTTTCGGCAAAAGCCAGCAAAAGGGCCGTGACACATGACCGATACGCCTGCCACCAAAAAGACAGCTCCCCGCAAACGGGCGGCAGCCGCAAAGGCCGCAGCCGCGCCAAAAGTGCCTGCGCCCAAACCTGTCGCCGCTGTCACCGCGCCTGCGGATGCTGAGGCTTCTCTTCCGGCAGGAAAGGTCCGCGGTGCGACGCTGAAAATGAAGGATCTGGTGGCGCAGGTGTCGGACGCGGCGGGTGGGCGCAAGAAAGGCGTGAAAGAGATTGTCGAGGCCACGCTGACGGCGCTTGGCGCAGCCCTTGGCAAAGGGGACGCGATCAACCTGCCGGGCTTTGGCCGGGCCAAGGTTGCGCATCCCGAAGACAAGGGCACGGGCAAGCCGATGACGATCAAGCTGCGCAGCCAGCCTGCGGCAGCAGCCCGCAAAGCCGGGAAAGAGGGTCTTGCAGAGGCCGCAGAGTAGCGCTAAACCCCCGCCAACGGGTGATTAGCTCAGTGGTAGAGCGCTTCGTTCACATCGAAGATGTCAGGAGTTCAAATCTCTTATCACCCACCATGAATTCGGAAAGCGCAGCCCCCGGGGGCTGCGTTTTTCATTCACATCGTCGAAATGGGGGCACATGTGACCAGCGGACATGTCTTCATTGCAGCCAGCCTTGATGGTTACATCGCGCGCCCGGATGGCGGCCTGGATTGGCTGTTGTCCTATGATGATGGCGGCGATGATCGTGGATACGCGGCCTTTATCGCCGGGGTCGACGTGATTGTGATGGGGCGCGGCACCTTTGAAACGGTGCTGTCATTTGACCCTTGGCCTTATGACCTGCCGGTTCTTGTGCTCTCTTCTACCATGGGCGGCAGCGATGTGCCGGATCGGTTGCAGGGCCGGGTTGCTGTTGCCAACCTGACGCCCGCCGGCGCGATGGCGCATCTGGCGCAAGCCGGCCACAAGCGGGCCTATGTCGATGGCGGGCGGCTGGTGCAGGCCTTTCTGGCGGCAGGCCTGATTGAGGACATGATCGTCACACGGGCACCCGTCCTGCTTGGCACGGGCCGTCCGTTATTCGGGGGGCTGCCGCAGGATGTGCCTCTGACGCATCTTGGCACAAAGGCCTATCCCTCGGGGTTGGTGCAATCGCATTACCTTGTCACCACGGGTTAGGTCTGGCGCAGCGGGGGCAATCGCTTTTCAATTGCACTCGGCGCGCGCAGGCTTTAGACGGCGGGGCGCAGGGTCGTTAGCTCAGTTGGTAGAGCGTTTCGTTTACACCGAAAATGTCGGCGGTTCGAGCCCGTCACGACCCACCATATTTCCGCACATAACCTGTTCCTGTTGCCCCCCCTTTGTGCGTGCGTGCTGCTGACCTATATGCTGCAAAGCCAAAGGAGGCCGCAGATGAGCTGGAACCCCGCCCTCGACCCCACCATCCCGATTGGCGATGCCGTGGATGCCATCGACACCGTCATCGTCCCCCGGGCGCGCGATCTGGGCGGGTTCGAGGTGCGCCGCGCGCTGCCGTCCACCCAGCGGCAGATGGTGGGGCCTTTCATCTTTTTCGATCAGTTCGGCCCGGCCGAATTCCTGCGTGACAAGGGCGTGGACGTGCGCCCGCACCCGCATATCGGGCTGGGCACGGTGACCTACCTGATGCAGGGGCGCATTCACCACCGGGATAGTCTTGGCACCGACGCTTGGATCGAACCGGGGGCGGTGAACTGGATGCTGGCGGGCAGGGGCATCACGCATTCCGAACGGCAGGATGACCCGGCCCAGCAGGATGGGCACCGGCTGTTCGGGCTGCAAACATGGCTGGCGCTGCCCGAGGCGAACGAGGATGACCCGGCAGATTTTGTGCATGCCGGTGTCGAAAGCCTGCCAATGCTGGAGGGCGAGGGGAAGCAAGTGCGGCTGGTGCTGGGAACCGCGTGGGGGGCAAAGGCGCCGATCCCGATGCCGTTCGAGGTGTTCTATGCGGATGCGGTGCTTGCGCCCGGTGCGGCGATCCCATTGCCGGATGGGCATGAAGACCGCGGGGCCTATGTCCTGCAGGGTGAGGTGACAGTGGCGGGTCAGACCTTTGACGAAGGGCGGATGCTGGTCTTCCGCCCGGGCGATGCGATCAGCCTGCGGGCGGGCGGCAACGGCGCACGGCTGATGCTGCTGGGCGGCGAAACCATGGGCGGGCCGCGGCACATCTGGTGGAACTTCGTGGCCTCCAGCAAGGACCGGATCGATGCAGCGCGTGAGGCATGGCGGGCGGGGGACTGGGCACATGGGCGGTTCCGCCTGCCGCCGGGGGATGATGCAGAGTTCATCCCGGCACCGGCCGTTTAGGTTCTCAGGCGGTGCCCCCCACCCCCATCCCCTCCCCACGGGGGGGGAGGGGAGGCGCGCTGTTTTGTGCGGGTCAAGCGTGGTTTGGCGGTGGTGCAAATTGCGCATGGAATCTCTGCAACAGCGCTTGACGTCCCCTGCGGACCCCCTTAAAGAACGCCACACGAACAGGGGCTTGCCCCGGTTCAGCGGGATGCGCGGTGGTAGCTCAGTTGGTTAGAGTACCGGCCTGTCACGCCGGGGGTCGCGGGTTCGAGCCCCGTCCACCGCGCCACCTGCCCGAAAAAGCCCCTGCGCAAGCGGGGGCTTTTTGGTTATTGGGGGCCTGTCTTTGGTACTGCCAAGCGGCCTTCCATCTCCTCGATTGCTGCATTCAACTGCGCTGCCTCGTCTGGCGGAAGGCTTTCCACGAATTGCGGGATCTGATCCTTGACCTGCTCAATGAACGCGACGGCAACCTCATCAAGCTCATAGTGCTCTGCGATCCCTTTACCGACAAAGCCCGCAGCGCCCAAAGCCGCTGCACCAAGCAGCTTACCTGCGCCACGGCCAGCGACCTTTGTTGCCAGCGTGATCAGGTTAAGCATACCGCGGACCGATACGCTGACCGCCTTGCCCGACTGCGCCCCATCGACCAGCGCCACCCCTGCCACGTGCTGCATCAGCGCGCCGCTGCCTTGGGTCACAAATGCGCTGCGAAGTGCCGCTTCGATCATGGCAACGACCATTTCAATCGTCACTTCGCGCCGCAGGAAACTGCCAGCGCTATCATCCAGCGCTTGCACATCCGGGAAAGACCGGACCAGATTGCCCGCGATTTGCAACAGGGTCATCAGTGCCGCGCGTTGCTCGCCCGATAGAATATCGGCGGAATGGCGGCCTTCACGGCGGCCCGCATCATTGGCATCCAGATGGCTGCCAAGGGCGACAAGCGAACCCCAAAGTTCTAATGACCTTTGGGCAAGGCTGCGGGTTTCATCTGCCAGAATATCGGAAAACCGCTTGGCCTCGACGGCAACTTCCTGACGAAAACCGCCGTTGGCCCCTGCCACCTTTTGCAACAGATCGGCTGTCCGCTGTGTTGCCATACTGGCCAGTTGGGATTGAAAGGCGCTGAGGGGCAGGTCTTCCTGTGCTTTGAGCACGGCCGCAAGCGTGAGTGGCATATCCCACGGCAATGGTTCCGGCCAAGGGGGCAGGGTTTCCAAATAGGCGATGGTCTCGCGGGTCCGCGTTACATCATCCTCAATTTCAGACAGCGCGCGCAGCTGCGGGTCGCGTGCTGTGGCGGGCGTGCCCGCAAAGTGAATTGCACCGAAAGGGACTGTTCCAAGGTCAGTCATGGTCGTGATCGGGCGCAAATCGCTGACCTTTGCCCCCCGGAGCGACAGCCTTTGCAGCCGGGTCATGCCAGCCAGGAGCGCAAGGTCGGTTATGGCAGTCTGGCTGAGCCACAGCGTTTGCAGCCCGGTCATGCCAGCCAGGGGCGCGAGGTCGGTGATGGCGGTCTGGTCGAGGAACAGCGCTTGTAGCCCGGTCATGCCAGCCAAGGGCGCGAGGTCGGTGATGGCGGTCTGGTCGAGGAACAGCGATTGCAGCCCGGTCATGCCCGCTAAGGGCGCAAGGTCGGTGATGGCGGTCTTGTTAAGGGACAGCCTTTGCAGCCCGGTCATGCCCGCCAGAGGCGCTAGGTCGGTGATGGCGGTCTGGTCGACGGACAGCGTTTGCAGCCCGGTCATGCCCGCCAAGGCTCGGCAAGTTCGGGGGGGATGCGGTTCAGGGCGCGGAACGGTTCAGCGTCAAAGCTGATGATCGTGTCGCCGTCCTTGCGCGCAGTGGCAATGACTTCAAGCGCGGCGGCATAGGCCTGGTCTGACGCGTCTGTATCGGCCATGCAACGTCCCCGCTGTGGTACAGGGTGAACATGGCCTTCGGCGGGCAGTGCCGCAAGGGGGGTCAGCCCCGGGTCAGGAAGGCAAGGGCGGTGATGCCAAGGGTGAGTTCGACCCAAGGCAGGGTGAAGGGCAGTTTGCGGGACAGGCGGGTCATCGGGGCACCTTTGGGCTGGGGTGCGGCCAGGGTGACGCGCGGAACTTAACAAGAACATAAAGCAGGGGTTTGACAGCGGAAACAATCTGTTGCCTGCTTTTGCCAAGGCAGGGGGGGCGCATGATGCGGGTGATGATGGTTTGTGGTCTGGCACTGCTGCCGAT
>JALOSO010000278.1 GCA_025458385.1 Paracoccaceae bacterium
ATCCGATCCGATGTTGTTGCTCTCGATTTATCCCCTGCGCAGCTCTGAAAATTCGGGTGCCGCGGGTGACAACGGGGCCGTACTGCGGCAGGATGTTAATCTCGCCCCCCGCCGGCGGACCGCGCCGTGTTCCAATGAAACCGCCGCCAAACGCAAGCGTCCGATATAAGCGCGTTTGGTTTCAGCGTGCTGGCGGAGTTGCTGTTCGAACGAAGTCTGTTTTCCCGTCGGCGTAGCGGGCGCGGCCTGCATCGCCCAATCGATCCACAAGGTCCTGTTTCAAAGCGGCATAGCGGTCGCAGAGCTTCGGGTCTGCGCGCAGGGCCTCGCGGAAGGCAACCTGGTCGCGGCAGTCAGGATCTCCGGCTTCATAAAGATGCAGATTGTGGGTTCGCACGTCCCCGTTCTGCAGGCGGATAAAAAGCCTGCCGGAGCGGATACCGCGGTCGATGTAGCCGAGGCCAACGAGGGCTTCGGCGATCCGCGGAACGTGGTTTGCGTCCGCACTCATGGCGATGTCGAGGATGGGTTTGGCGGGCAGGCCCGGCACGGCGGTGCTACCGATGTGTTCGATCTCGAAGTTTATGTCCGGGAGCGCGGCGCGAATAAGGAAGACCTCCGCCGCGAACGCCTCTGCCCATCTTGGGTCGTAGGGGGCAAGGGCGAGCGTCGCCTGGCGTAGGCCGAGAAACGCGGATACATCGGTCATGAAGCCACGCCTCGAGACCACCCCGGCAGCAATCGTAGGGTGGGTGAAACCCACGCTTTCATGACCACTATCACGCTGTGCGTGGGTTTCACCCACCCTACTTTTTCTCGCAAATCAACCATTGGTTAACCCAATCTGCCCCATCCTTTTGGAATGTCCAGTTATCGCCGCATATTTCAACCCGGAGCAACCTACTTCTTCACGGTCTGCCTGGCCGACCAGCGCAGTCAACTGCTGACGGATGACATTGCAGGCCTGCGTACAGCATATGGCAAAGTGCTTTCGGCCATGCCGGTGCGGACCGAGGCTATTGTGGTTTTGCCTGATCACCTTCATGCCGTCTGGACGCTGCCCGAAGGTGACACGGACTTTCCCAATCGTTGGCGGTTGATAAAGGGGGAGTTCTCCAAGCGACACCCGTCATCGTCGACGGCGTCAGACAGCAAGACTGCACGTGGTGAAAAGGGTATCTGGCAAAGGCGCTATTGGGAGCATCTGATCCGCAACAAGGCTGACCTTGCCACATATGTGGCCTACTGCTGGGGCAATCCGGTCAAACATGGGTTGGTATCAAGAGCCGTCGAATGGCCCTACGCGTCGATCCATCGCGATATTCGCTTGAATCTTGTGTCTTCCGATTGGGCAGGTGACATTCCTGAAGGTGATTTTGGCGAAAGGTAGGGTGGGTGAAACCCACGCTTGCCGGCGCCAAATCCAAACGTGGGTTTCACCCACCCTACCCAATAGCATGTCCCGTCGTAAGACATTACCGCGACACGTGGATCGGATGTTCAGCCAACCCTGCGGCCTGTTCCGCCGTCAGATCCTCATGCCGGATCACATAGGTATGAATCGAAAACAGCACCGCACCGGATGCAGGCAGCCGGATCAAGGCTTGCCGTTCCGACCGGATGAACGGCTTGTCCGTCGCCACTACCGGCACGGCCTGATAGCCCTTGTGTGACGCCTCTTCGCTCAGCGGGTTGAACAGGGGCGCATCTGAATGGTGCCCGTTCGCCCGCCACAGCGGCGCGCCCACCCGCACCATATCCATCAGCCGCTGCACCCGCCGCCCGACATCCTCGGTATACTTCGCGACCGGCTGATGGATCCGCATCATCGGCCGCCCGAGTTTCTCGTTCAGCATCCACCCCGCCGGAAAACACAGGATCGCCCCCGTCAGGGCATGCTCCCCCGCGCCGTCCTCCTGCATGATGCACAGGTCTTCCTGCACCAAGCGGCCCAAGGTCATCAGCGGTTGCCCAGCATTCAGTGGCACCACCACCCCATCCGGCCTTTCCACCGCATCCAGGCCGACCGTAAACCCCAAGCCCGGCAGCAGCGGCAGGATCAGATCATAAACTTCGCGCGCGGCCCCCTCGGCTTGCGGCAGCATCGCATGCACGGCCGCTGGACGTTGCGCAATCAAATGGTCCCGCAAGGCCATCTGCGCTGCGTAAGCCTCATCCACCACCAGCCAATCGGCCATGTCCAAGGGCTTGGTCCCTGGCAGGCGGCGGGTTTGCGCATCCATCCAGGGAAGGTGCGGGATATGTTTTTGCAAGATCGCGTCCATACCGCCGTTCTAGGCGACAAACAGACCGCGAACCAGACCGCGCGCGACATCGCGCGTCGCCCCCAGCAAAGCCTGCGGCCCTGAACCGTTCAGCCTGCACGCAGGAGGCCCGCCATGAACCAGCATTACGCCCAACGCCGCAAGATCGACCCCACGCGCGGGACAGCGCTTGGCGATGGAACGCCCAATGACAATGACCGCGTCGAGATCGGCCCGACGCAGCTTGCCTTTGCTGAATGGCAGGCAGCTGGCCTGACTTTGCCGAACCTGCAGCAAATGCGCCATGACCGCTGGCAGAAACTGACGCAAGGCCTGATCCAGCGTGATTATGGCGGTCTTCTGATGTTTGACCCGCTGAACATCCGCTACGCCACCGATACCACCAACATGCAGCTGTGGAACACCCACAACCCCTTTCGCGCCTGCCTGCTATGTGCCGATGGTCACATGGTGATGTGGGAATACAAGAATTCGCCCTTCCTGGTCACCTTCAACCCGCTGGTGAAGGAACTGCGGTCAGGTGCGACCTTCTTTTACAACTCGACCGGTGACCGGGGTGCCATGGCCGCCATGGCCTTTGCCGCCCAGGTGGATGAGATCATGCGCGCGCATGCGGGCACAAACCGCAGGCTGGCTGTGGACAAGATCATGGTCCACGGGTTGCGGGCACTCGAGTCCATCGGATTTAGCGTCGAGGAGGGCGAAGAGGTCACCGAACGCGTGCGGGCAGTGAAAACGCCGGACGAGATTCTGGCGATGCGCTGCGCGCACCATGCCTGCGAGGCTGGCATCGCCGAGATGGAGGCCTTCACGCGCGAAAACGTCCCGAAGGGCGGGGTCAGCGAGGATGCAATCTGGGCAGAACTTCATGCGGCCAACATCCGGCGGGGGGGCGAATGGATCGAGACGCGACTGCTGGCCTCAGGTCCACGCACGAACCCGTGGTTTCAGGAATGCGGGCCGCGCCTGGTGCAGAACAACGAAATCGTGGCCTTTGATACCGATCTGATCGGGGCCTACGGCTTTTGCATTGATATCAGCCGCACATGGTGGGTGGGCGATGAGCACCCGACAAATGCGATGATCAGCGCCTTTGCCCATGCGCGCGACCATATGCTGGATCATCAGGCACGTCTGCGCCCGGGGGTGAGCATTGAGGAATTGGTGATGGACGGCCACCAGCTTGCGCCGGAATACTGGGCGCAGAAATACTCCTGCAAGATGCATGGCGTTGGCTTATGCGATGAATGGCCCTATGTGAACTACCCCGATGGCTGGACACCGGGGGCATTTGACGCCGTGCTGGAACCCGGCATGGTGCTATGTGTCGAGGCACTGGTG
This sequence comes from Paracoccaceae bacterium, assembly GCA_025458385.1. GTDB lineage: Bacteria > Pseudomonadota > Alphaproteobacteria > Rhodobacterales > Rhodobacteraceae > JAAFHS01. The sequence continues at coordinate 3,627 of JALOSO010000278.1, forward strand.
TCGCCTGAAGGTGGGGATTTTTCCATCAAGCTGGAAGATCAGGTACTGATTACGGACACAGGCTGCGAGAACCTGACAAGGTATCCGTTTGATACGGCGCTGGCAGCGATCTGACCGCGGCGCTTGTGGTAAAGGGCGGGGGGCCGTCTGCCCCCCGCACCCCCCGAGGATATTTATGGACCAAAAATGAAAA
>JALOSO010000279.1 GCA_025458385.1 Paracoccaceae bacterium
TCCGCGCCCGGCCGATCTTGTTGCACCGGTGCCGGTCGAGGAAACGCCCGATGTGGAAACCTCGCCCACGCCGGAACAGGCGGTGACCGAGACGCCATCCGATGAACCGGTTGTCGAACAGCCCCCGGTCGAGGAAACCGCGCCCGAAGCGGCGGCGACAGAACTGATCCCCGAACAACTGGACGCGCCCGAGGTTTCGACCCTGGCCCCGGCCACCAGCCCGCGCCCGCGTGCGCGCCCGGCCCAACGACCGGACCCCGCGCCCGAACCGGCCGAAGAGGTTGCGGCAGAAACACCCGTCGAAACCCCGGCAGAAGACCCGGCCACGGATCAGGCCACCGATCAGGCCGCGATTGACGAGGCGCTGGCCGCAGCCCTGGCGGAAGAGACGGCTGCCGAAGAGGCCGCCACCGAAAGCCCGCCGACGGGTGCAGGCGGCACACCGCTTGGGCAGGCGCTGACGGCGGGCGAGCTGGGCGATTTCCGCGCGCAGGTGCAGCGTCAATGGAACGTCGGGGCGCTGTCGACCGAAGCACTTGCGGTCAGCGTGACCATTGCGGTGACGGTTGGCCCCGATGGCGTGCCGGATGCCGGATCGGTGCGGCTGGTGGCGGCGGGCGGCGGGTCGGATTCGGCGATCAATGCCGCCTACGAGGCGGCGCGCAGCGCCATTTTGCGCGCAGGCCGGCGTGGTCTGGCGCTGCCGTTGGACAAGTATGAAACCTGGCGCGAGCTGGAAATCACCTTTGATGCCTCGGCAAGGCAGTTGCGATGACCTGCAATTCCCCGCCGAACGCCAGAAAGTGGCTGTTTTTCCCCGCGCCGCACCGGCTAAAAGACCTTAACGAGCATACCAGAAACGAGCGCAAGAAGGACACCTGCATGACCCTGCTCAGAACCCTGATCCCGGCCCTGGCGCTTGCGCTGTCTGCCGTATCCCCGCTGGCCACCACCACGGCACAGGCTGAACCGCTGCGCATCATCCTTGACAGCCCGGTGATCGAACCCCTTCCCTTTGCCATCCCGCAATTCATTGCCGAGAATGGCGAGGCTGGCCAATACGCGGCAGATATCAGCCGGGTTATCGCGTCTGATCTGGTGAATTCGGGCCTGTTCCGCGAAATCGGGTCGGATGCCTTCATCAGCGGGATCACCAGCTTTGATGCGCCGGTGGCCTATAATGACTGGCAAGCGATCAACGCGCAGGCGCTGATCACCGGGGCGGTCAGTGCCAGCGGTGACCGGATTGTCGTCAAGTTCCGGCTGTTCGATGTGGCCTCGGGCCAGCCTCTGGGTGAAGGGTTGCAGTTTGCCGGCACGCCGGGCAGCTGGCGGCGCATGGCGCATAAGGTGGCCGATGCGGTTTACAGCCGGATCACCAGCGAAAGCGGCTATTTCGACAGCCGCGTTGTCTATGTCGAAGAAAGCGGGCCAAAGGATAATCGTCTGAAACGGCTTGCGGTCATGGACTATGACGGGGCGAACGTCGCCTATCTGACGGATAGCAGTGCCATCGTCCTGGCGCCGCGGTTCTCGCCCAATGGTGAAAGCATCCTGTTCACCTCATATGCTTCGGGCTTTCCGGCAATCTACATCATGGATGTGGCCACGCTGGGCATCCGGTCCTTGGGCGAACAGCCCGGCACCATGACCTTTGCCCCGCGCTTTTCACCAAATGGCCAGACGGTGGTGTTCAGCCTGGAACGCGGCGGAAATACTGACCTTTACACGGTTGATGTCGGGTCAGGTCAGCTGAACCAGCTGACGAACGCGCCATCGATCGAAACAGCCCCGTCCTTTAGCCCGGATGGCAGCCAGATCGTGTTCGAGTCCGACCGGTCGGGTAACCAGCAACTGTACATCATGCCGGCAAACGGTGGTGAGGCGCGGCGCATTTCAGGCGGGCCGGGGCGCTATGGCACGCCGGTCTGGTCGCCGCGCGGTGACCTGATCGCCTTTACCAAGCAGAACGAGGGGCGGTTCCATATTGGCGTGATGCGGACAGATGGCAGCAATGAGGGGTTGCTGACAGCCTCTTATCTGGATGAGGGGCCAACCTGGTCGCCCAATGGCCGGGTGATCATGTTCACACGGCAGGGGGCCGGGGCCGAGGGGCAGCCGGCGCTGTTCAGCGTGGATATCTCGGGGCGCAACTTGCGGCAGGTGCCGACGAACGGCCCGGCCTCTGACCCGGCCTGGAGCCCGCTTTTGCCCTGATTTACTGGCGCTCACGTGATTCACAGGCGCAATGAAAGCTGATATGGTCGCGTGAAATCGAGCGATGACAAAAAGGAAAAACAAGATGGCGTATACGACAAAGGCCCTGATGCTGATGGCCGTTCTGGGCCTTGCAGCCTGCAACAACCCTGATCGCTATGGCGCCGGTGGTGGGCCGGGCGACGGTACGGGCGCCGGTGGCATCCAGACCGGCGGTCTGGGCGACGCGTCCGATCCGCGCTCGGTGGCCTATTTCAACCAGACGGTCGGTGACCGCGTTCTGTTCGCGGTGGACCAGTCAACCCTGTCGGATCAGGCGCGCGCGACGCTGGCCGGGCAGGCGCAATGGCTGAACACCAACAGCGATTACGCCGTGATCATCGAAGGCCATGCCGATGAACAGGGCACGCGGGAATACAACCTTGCCCTTGGTGCGCGGCGCGCGAGTGCGGTGCAGGATTTCCTGATTTCGCAAGGTGTGGCCGCCAGCCGGATGCGCACGGTCAGCTATGGCAAGGAACGCCCGGTCGAGGTGTGTTCGGATGAAAGCTGCTTCTCGCGCAACCGGCGTGCGGTGACGGTGCTTTCGATCGGTGCGGGGGCCTAAGGCGATGCGGCGTTGGCTGACCCTGTCTGCGGCGCTGTTTCTGGCGGGCCCGGCGCTGGCGCAAGGCAGCCCGGAAACGCTGGCAGATATCAAGGCGCAGATTTCGGCGCTGGCTGGTCAGTTCAATGCGCTGAAATCGGAACTCGTGTCCTCTGGCGCTGCGGGGACAGGGGCCGCGGGCGGGGATGCGCTGCAGCGGCTTGACGCAATCGAGGCCGAGCTTGCGCGCCTGAACGGGCAGGCAGAGCAGATCGAATTGCGCCTGTCGCGCGTGGTGCAGGAAGGCACGACACAGCTGGAAGACCTGCAATTCCGGGTGTGCGAGCTGGAAGAGGGTTGTGATGTGATGGCGCTGCCAGAGCTGAGCCTGGATGGCGGGGCGGGGCCTGCACCGGTGGTGGCCGATCCGGTCACTGCAACAGCCGATCCGGGCGGGCCGCAACTGGCCATGGGGGAACAGGCAGATTTCGACCGGGCCGCGGAGGTGCTCGCTTCCGGTGACTTTCAAGGGGCTGCAACGCTCTTTGCGACCTTTACCCAATCCTACCCGGGCAGCCCCCTGACACAGGCGGCACAGTTGCGGCGCGGCGATGCGCTGAATTCTGCGGGTGACACGGCCAATGCGGCGCGGTCATATCTGGAGGCGTTTTCGGGCGCACCGGATGGGGCTTTGGCTGGCGAGGCTTTGCTGAAACTGGGGCAGGGTCTGGGGGCGCTTGGGCAGGTGCAGGATGCCTGCGTGACGCTGGCGGAAGTGGGCGTGCGCTTTCCGGGCAGTCTGGATGCGACGAATGCGCAGGTGTCGATGCAGGGGCTGGGGTGCCAGTAAACGGTTGGCCGCTGGATCAGGGCAAGGATGCCGATCTGCTGCTGTCAGCCCAATATGCCTTTCCGCCTGACGGGTTTAGCAAGGTGGGCGTGGCGGTTTCGGGCGGTGGAGATTCCATCGCCCTTTTGCATGTGATGCACAGGATTGCCCCGCAT
>JALOSO010000280.1 GCA_025458385.1 Paracoccaceae bacterium
CGGGAACTTGAAGGGCTTGGTCACATAATCATTCGCCCCGGCATCAAGACCCAGGATGGTGTCAGCGTCGCTGTCATGCCCCGTCAGCATCAGGATCGGACATTTCACACCGGCCTTGCGCATGCGGCGGCACAGCTCTCGCCCGTCGGTATCCGGCAGGCCAACATCCAGGATCACAAGATCATAGATGCCCTGCTTGACCTTCTCCATGCCATCGGCACCCGACCCGGCCTCGAACACATCGAAATCCTCGGTCATCACCAGCTGTTCGCTCAGCGCCTCGCGCAGGTCATCGTCGTCATCGACAAGCAGGATCTTGCGTAGCGTGGCCATATCGGTCTCCTTCGTCTTTCGTGTGATGTCGGGAATAGTAACGTGCGCAACAAGGATTTGCGTTCATCCCTCACGCGGACGTGTCACAGGCCGGGCGAATGTTTCAGTTCGTGGCACAAATCCGCGCCGTTGCGGCCGTCACTGTAACACGCAGGCGCGGCGGCAAGACGGGCAATGCCGCCTTTCGCGCGTCTGCAATTGGGCTTAGAGATGGGGCATGACCCTTGGCCTGACCGCACCGGAGTTGTTGAACCGCGCCCGCGCTGACCTGCGCATGGGCGTGCCAGTGGTGCTGACCGAAGGCGATGCCGCCGCGGCGGTGGTTGCGGTCGAGGTGCTGGGGGCCGAACGGCTGGCGGACCTGCAGCGCCTGGGTGCGCCGGTGCTGGCCCTGACAGCTTGGCGCGCGGCCACGCTGAAAGTGCGGGTCTATGATGGTGACCTTGTGCGCATCGCGTTGCCAGAGCAGGTGGATGCAGGCTGGCTGCGGGCCCTGGCCGATCCGCAGGATGACCTACGCATCCCGATGAAAGGCCCGCTTGCGGCGTTGCGTACAGGCGACGCGGCGCTGCATCGCGCGGCGCTGATGCTGTGCAAGGCGGCCTATCTTTTGCCGGCGGCCGTGGTGGTCGCGGTGGGCGATGTGCCTGGTCTGGCCGCGCGTCATGCGCTGACGGTGCTGCCGGCGCAGGCGGTGGCGGCGGGTCTGGCAGACGCGCCTGTGATGCGGCCGGTCGTGGCTGCACGGCTGCCGATGGCGGCATCCGAGGCCGGGCGCGTGCATGTGTTTCGCGCGGGGCCGGGCGGGGAAGAACATTACGCGATCGAGGTGGGCCGCGCAGACCGCGGCGCAGCGGTGCTGACGCGGCTGCACTCGGCCTGCTTTACCGGCGATGTGCTGGGCAGCCTGAAATGCGATTGCGGCCCGCAATTGCGCGCAGCATTGGCGCAGATGGGGGCCGAAGGGGCGGGGGTGCTGCTGTATCTTAATCAGGAAGGGCGGGGCATCGGGCTGGCGAACAAGATGCGCGCCTATTCGCTGCAGGATCAGGGGTTTGACACGGTCGAGGCGAACCACCGCCTTGGGTTTGAAGATGACGAGCGGGATTTCCGTATTGGTGCGGCGTTGTTGCGTCAGATGGGGTTTTCGGCGGTGCGCCTGCTGACGAATAATCCGCGCAAGATCGCGATGATGGAAGGTTGCGGCATCACTGTCACCGAACGCGTGCCCTTGCATGTGGGCGAAACGCCGCAAAACCGGGCCTATCTGGCGACCAAGGCCGCCAAATCGGGGCATCTGACGTGAAGACGGATATCATCGTCACGCCCACGGGTGCTTGGTTCATGGGCCGCCGCATTCCTTGCACGTTGGGGCGGGCGGGCATCACCACCACGAAACGCGAAGGCGATGGCGCAACACCGGCAGGCGCGCATAGCTTTGTTGGCCTGCTCTATCGCCCTGATCGGATTGCGCGCGGCAAACTGCCCGATTGGGCCGTGCCGATCCGCCCGCGCGATGGCTGGTCGGATGACCCGAGGGATGAGGATTACAACCTGATCATCACCCGCCCGCATGCCTATGGTCACGAAAGGCTGTGGCGCGCCGACCCGCTGTATGACGTGGTGCTGCTGACCAACTGGAACTGGCCCTATGCGTCTCGTGGCGCAGGCAGCGCCATCTTCATGCACCGCTGGCGCGCGCCCGGACGGCGCACCGCAGGCTGCGTGGCCATGGCCCCGGCAGACCTGCTGTGGGTCGCCCGCCGTATTCGCCACCATACCCGGCTGATCGTCCGCGCGCAGGGTTGATGCCAATCGGCACCCCTCCCCCTTGTGGGGAGGGGAGGGGGGTGGGGCACCCCCTCCAGACACCTTGCACGATCCCCCCCACCCTCTCCCTCCCCCAGAAGGGGGAAGGAAAGCGCCGAAAACGGATGCGAACCACGCTTCCCAAACCGCTTTGAACCCACTAACCTGCCTCCGGGATAAGGGAGGGATACCATGGCCAAATCGCCGTCCATGCTGGAGGACGATCTGTTCACCTTGCGCCTTGCACGTTCGGCGCGCGATCTGTGGCCCATGCTGGAACGCCTGTATGGTACCCACCCGGATTACGCCGCCTTCTGCAATAGGCTGACCGCCAGCCTGCAAAAGGCCGCGCGCGACCGCGCCCCCGATCTGCGCCGCCTTGACCTGATGCGCGATCTGGAACCAGACTGGTTCCAGCGCGCAGGCATGGCCGGATATGTGTTCTACATCGACCGTTTCGCCGGCAATCTGAAGGGTGTGCTGGACCGGCTGGATTACCTGACCGATCTTGGCGTCACCTATGTGCATTTCATGCCCTGCCTGCACCCCCGCCCCGGTGACAGCGATGGCGGCTATTCGGTCATGGATTACCGCGCCATCAACCCCGCCTATGGCAGCATGGCGGATTTTGAAGAGGTGACAGCGGCCCTGCGCGCCCGTGGCATTTCGGTCTGCATTGACCTTGTGCTGAACCACACCGCCAAGGAACATGCCTGGGCACAGGCGGCGGCCAAGGGTGACGCAACCTATCAGGATTACTACCTGATGTTCGATGCGCCCGATCAGCCGGAACAGTACGAACGCACGCTTGTCGAAGTGTTCCCCGACAACGCGCCGGGCAATTTCACGCATTACCCGGATTTCGGCAAATGGGTCTGGACCACGTTCAACGAACACCAGTGGGATCTGAACTGGGCCAACCCGCAGGTTTTCCTCGAAATCGTCGACATCATGCTGTTCCTGGCCAACCGCGGCGTGGATGTGCTGCGGCTGGATGCCGTGGCCTTTATGTGGAAACGCATGGGCACGCGCTGCCAGTCCGAACCCGAGGTGCACATGCTGCTGCAGGCCTTGCGCGCCTGCTGCCGCATCGCCTGCCCGGCGGTGCTGCATCTGGAAGAGGCGATCGTGGCGCCTGCGGAAATGCTGCCCTACCTTGGCCGGGGCGAGCATGATGGCAAAGAGGGCAACCTTGCCTATCATAACAGCCTGATGGTGCAGTTCTGGGGGGCCTTGGCCACGCGGGACACCACCCTGATGACGCATGTGCTGGCCACGCATTTCCCCGAAGTGCTGACCAATGCGACCTATGCGACCTACCTGCGCTGCCATGATGATATCGGCTGGGCGGTGACGGATGAGGATGCGGCGGCGGTAGGGGTGTCAGGCCATGGCCACCGGGGCTTCCTGTCAGATTTCTACGAAGGCAGTTTTTCGGGAACCTTCGCGCGTGGCGCGCTGTTTCAGGTGAACGCGGAAACGGGTGACAAGCGCATATCGGGCAGCCTTGCGTCGCTTGCGGGGCTGGAAAAGGCGGTGTCGGAAGGTGACCGGGGGGCGGCTGACCTTGCCATCCAGCGTATCCTGATGGGCCATGCGCTGATTGCATGCTTTGGTGGCATTCCGCTGATCTATATG
>JALOSO010000281.1 GCA_025458385.1 Paracoccaceae bacterium
CGGCCAACCCAGCGGATCGGTTGTGGGCCATGGTCGCGGGTCAGCACCAGATCGCCGGGCACCAGCCGCTCAATCTCTTGTGCGCGGCCAGAGGGCAGGGTGATCATCGTCCCCTGTGCGAACGAGATGTTCAAAAGATCGGTCAGTCGCGCGGTCTGCGGTGCTGTATCGATGTCCAGCAGTACATAATCGGTGCCGCGCGCCATGGGTGACAGGGGCAGGGCAAACCGCTGCCCACCTGCCAGCAGGGCCATCACCTCAACCCGGCTGCCTTGCGGGTCCATCAGGGTATAGCGGCCTTCAAGTGTGACAGCATCGCCGGGGCGGCCGGCCCCGGTCCCCTCAGCCAGACGGGCGGGCGAATCGCCGGCGGCATCAGGTGCCGCCAGCACCAGCCGTACCGCTGTGGCCTCGCGCGCCAGCGCATAGCTGTCGCCCAGACACAGTGTGTCTGGCGCACCCAGCGGATCAAGCTGATTCACGCCCAGCGAGACGTAAAGATCAGCGGCATCAAAGGTTTGGAAGGCTTGTCCGGGCAGGAAAAAGGGCACGGCGGGGGCGGGCATCGGCAAACTTTCTTCCGTATCTTGGCCAACTTGCAGCCTAAGCCGCGCTTGGTGGCCGGTCAATCAGCGGGACGATACGCGCGGCCTGCGGCAACAAGATGGCAGGGGCTGGAAAACGGTGGGGGGACGTCGGAACTGCGGGGCTGATGCGCGTAAGGGTTTCGCGCTTTGCGGGGCAAGGGCCTTGCTGCAGCGGGGCGGCGCTGCTAGGTGAATTTCCGATGAAATCAGTCGGATGAACGTCTTGGAAAGCAGTCCGCGCGTCGCGGTTGAACATCTGGTCCGGCGCCTTGGCGGGCGGGCGGTGGTGGATGACGTGTCACTTTCGCTGATGGCCGGTCAGGTGACCTGCCTGCTTGGTCCGTCAGGCTGCGGCAAGACGACCACGTTGCGGATGATCGCGGGGGTCGAACGCCCGGATTCCGGGCGCATCGCGATTGACGGGCAGGATGTGACCCTGGCCCCGCCCGAGGCGCGGGGCGTGGGGCTGATGTTTCAGGACTTTGCCTTGTTCCCGCATTTGACGGTGGCGCAGAACGTGGGCTTTGGCCTGAACCGCGCGCACCGGTCAAGCGGCAACCGTGTGGGTGAACTACTTGAAAAGGTTGGGCTTTCGGGTTTTGCCGACAAACACCCGCACGAATTGTCAGGTGGCGAGGCACAGCGCGTGGCGCTGGTGCGCGCCCTTGCGCCGCGCCCGCGCGTCATGCTGATGGACGAGCCGTTTTCGGGTCTTGATAACCGTCTGCGCGACGGTATCCGTGACGCCACGCTTGATTTGTTGAAGGCCGAGGGAACGGCGGTGCTGCTGGTTACGCATGAACCGGACGAGGCGATGCGCATGGCGGATCAGATTGCCTTGATGCGGGGGGGGCGGATCGTCCAGCAGGGCGCGCCCTACAATGTCTACAACGCCCCCGTTGATCGGGCAGCTGCCGCGTTTTTCAGTGATATCAATGTCATAAAGGGCAAAGTTCAGGGGGCGCTGACGGCAACGCCCTTTGGTGATTTCCTGACGCCGGGGCATCAGGACGGGGCAAAGATCGATATCGTGATCCGCCCGCAGCACCTGAAGATCGATTTTGACCGGGGCGGGCGCGGCCCGAACCCGACAGTTGCTGATGGCACGCCCGCCCGGGGCACCGTCACGCGTGCCCGCTATATGGGGCGCGAAAGCCTTGTCGATTTCGCAATGGATTTCGAAGGCGCGGTGCTGACGGCCTCGGTCCCGGGGGTGTTCCTGCCAAAGCCGGGCACGGTGCTGTGGCTGATGATCAGACGCGACCGCTGTTTTGTCTTCGCAGCCTGAGGAATGCTGCGCAAGATATTGATTTTCCGTTGGTAAAATGAATCAGCCTGGGTGATCCGCTGCCGGGCCCTGCGCCGTATCGGTCGCGGTCTGCGCGCGGTAATCGGCCAGCGTGGTGCCCGGTTCATCGGGAAACCCCTCGCCCGTTGCCGTCAGCGCCACGATCCGGTCAATGCGAAAGCTGCGAAAATCGCGGCGGGCCTCGCACCATGCGGCCAGCGTCCAGACCCGGCCCCAGAACTCCATCTGCAGCGGGCGGATATCGCGGTGCGACTGGCGGCCTTCGGGATCGACATAGGTGATCGAAAGGCGCTCTTTGCCGCGGATTGCCGCGCGGATCGTCGGTAGATGCGGCGAAGCGCGGGTGGTCTCGCCCCCCGTAAAGACAAACAGCTCATCCGCGTCGGGTTCGGTCAACACCGGGCTGACCGTCGCGATCTTGCTGGCAAGGCCACGCGCGGCACGGGCAAGGCCCGGATCGGCCCCCTCGGCGACAAGGCGCACGCCAAGGCGCAGCGCTTCCAGCTCATCCGCGGTCAGGATCATCGGGGGCAGGGTGATCGGCGCGCGCAGGATATAGCCCACCCCCCTTTCCCCCTCGACCGGAAGGCCAGAGCCCATAAGGGTTGCCATGTCGCGCCAGATGGTGCGGACCGAAACCTCCAGCCGTTCGGCCATTTCCTGTGCGCGGTGAAGGCGCCCGTCGCGCAGGATCTGGATCAGGTCAAAAAGGCGGTCGGTGCGGCGCATGGGCGAACCGTGGCCGCACCGGGGCTTCGCGTCAATCGCCCATCTGCCACAGGATGCGGACGTGGCGCATGGAAAGGCTGGCCATGTCGATTGCTGCGGCGAAGGGGGCGAAGGACGGCGTGGCCATGACCTTTTCCGCAGCGGCATGGGCAAGGCCAAGTGTCTGCCATTCGACGGCATCGGTCCAGACACCGGCCTCGTCACAAAGAAGGCTGCGGCGGATGAAACCGGGTTGGGCGGCGACCATGGCCGCGGTGCCTTTGGCCAAGGCCATGAAATCGGCGTCAGAGAGGCCGGGGGTCAGGCGAAAGGTGACAATTTCCATCACCGGGCCATCCCCTTGCCCGCGTGCCGTATCGGCAGCGGCGAAGGCGATGGTGGCGGTGAAAAGGGGGATAAGTCCGAATCGCATGGGATGCTCCTGTGGTTGCGCGCCCTTGCTTTGCCAGAGGGCAACTGACACATAGCTGTCAGCAATGACGCGGGGCTGCGGGAACAAAGGTGGCCCCAGTGCTGCAATGCGGCTAAACCAAAGGCAGAAGGGGCGTGGCCCCCGTGAAATGGAGTATCGGCAATGCAAATGGGACCTTGGCAGATCCTTGTGATCGGGATCGTGGTGCTGGTGCTGTTCGGGCGCGGCAAAATCTCGAACCTGATGGGAGAGGTGGGCAAGGGCATTACCTCGTTCAAGAAGGGCATCAAGGACGGCACCGAAGAGATCGAGGCCGAAAATCAGGCGGCGCGGGATGTTACCCCCGCCGACAAGGACAAGGTTTGACCGCCCGTCAAAGGACGTAAGCGATGTTCGATATCGGTTGGACCGAACTGATGCTGATCGGCGTGGTGGCGTTGATCGTCATCGGCCCGCGCGATCTGCCTGAAATGTTCCGCACACTCGGCCGGTTCACGGCAAAGCTGCGGTCGATGTCACGCGATTTTTCGCGTGCGATGGAGCAGGCTGCCAAAGAGTCGGGCGTCAAGGACGTGGCAAGCGACCTCAAGTCGGTGGCAAACCCCTCGTCCCTGGGTCTGAATGCCGTCAAGGACGCCGCCACCAAGTTCGAAAACTGGGATCCGCTGAAAAGCAGCAAGCCTGCAGCGGTCAAGCCGCCTGCCCACAACGTAGCCTTGCCACCCGGCAAGATCCTGCCAGAGGTGCCGCCTGCGCCCGTACCGGCTGCGGCCGACGGTCAGGCAAGTGCCGCTGACATGCCAGCGACCAGACCTGCCGCGCGCAAACCGCGTGCCGCCCGTGCAAAGGCCACTCCCGCAAAGACTGACGCAAAGGCAGCAGACTGATGGCCGACCAGATCGATGAAAGTGCGGCCCC
>JALOSO010000045.1 GCA_025458385.1 Paracoccaceae bacterium
AGCAAGTCTCTGTCTGGCTTGTCGGCCGAGATGAAGGATCTGGCGGCACGGGCAAAGACGCGCAAGCTGGCACCGCATGAATATCAAGGCGGGAGTTTCGCGATTTCGAACCTGGGGATGATGGGGGTCGAGAATTTCGACGCGGTCATCAACCCGCCGCATGGGTCGATCCTTGCGGTGGGTGCGGGGATCAAGACGCCGGTGGTGGGCAAGGATGGCCAGATTGCGGTCGCAACAATGATGTCAATGACGCTGTCGGTGGATCACCGGGTGATCGACGGGGCCTTGGGGGCAGAGTTCCTGAAGGCGATCATCGACAATCTGGAAAGCCCGATGGCGATGCTGGCCTGAGAAGGCCCTAAGGATGCAAAAAGGCCCCCGGATTGCTCCGGGGGCCTTTGTCGTTCTGGCAGATCAATCGCAGTCAACGCAACCTGTCAACTGATGGTCCATCGAGACTGCTGGCTGGGAACAGCCCGCCTCTCCGACGATCTTCGCCGGAACACCGGCAACCGTCTTCATAGGCGGAATGTCCTGCAAAACGACCGAACCTGCGGCAATCCTGCTGCAATGGCCAATGCTGATATTCCCGAGTACCTTTGCCCCGGCCCCAATCAGCACACCGTTGCCAATCTTGGGATGCCGGTCGCCATCTTCCTTGCCGGTGCCGCCAAGCGTAACCGAATGAAGCATCGAAACGTTGTCGCCAACGACCGCTGTTTCACCAATAACAATCGAATGTGCATGATCAATCATCAGCCCACGTCCAACCCGTGCAGCCGGGTGAATGTCGACACCGAACACTTCCGATACACGCATCTGCACGAAATACGCCAGATGGTGTCGCCCCTGCTGCCACAGCCAATGCCCGACCCGATAGGCCTGAACGGCCTGATAGCCTTTGAAGAACAACAACGGCTGGATCAGTTGATGGCATGCTGGATCACGATCATAAACCGCCGCAAGGTCTGCCCGGGCGGCCTGGCCAAGGCCAGAGTCACTGCTATAGGCTTCGTCGGCAATTTCACGCAGGATTTGCTCGCTCATCTCGCCCGAAGCAAGCTTTAGCGAAAACCGATAGGCCAAGGCACGCTCGATCGACGGGTGATGCAAGAGACCGGAATGCACCAATCCGCCAAGCAGCGGCTCATTCCTGATCACTTCATTCGCTTCGGCACACACCCGCGTCCAAACCGGGTCAACGCTTCTGACGTTCGCTTTTGACTCTTGCATGTCCGCACTCCTGCACTTTCGATGCAAGGTAGCATGTCACCATATTCCGCAATAGCCCCGATCTGCCAAAAGCTATACTCACAGGTCAATCGCCACCTCACGCTGTGGCCCGGCCCCGTAAGACTGCGAAACTTGCGCGACCTTGAACAAGACAGCCCCAGTGGCCCCATCTGCCAGCTGTTGCAACACGGTGTATGTCCAGGTCGCAGTCGATGAAGCGGACTGTCGCAGGCGTTGTCCTGATTGCCAGACTTCAATCACATACTGTTCGGTCTCTTCTGCCAAAGGTACCTCCACCGAGACCCAGCTGTCCCCACCACGCCGCGTTCGACGAATCCAAGTCAAATCAACGTCACCCCCTGGCTGCTTTGTTGCCCGCAGATGCGCGACGGCATAAGGGCGCAATCCGTTTCCAGCAAGCAACACAGACCGCGTTTGCACCGAGGCATCATCCGGTCCGCGAATTGCCGCACCGAATTTCAAGGTGACCTCGGCCCCGCGTTCACTTTCAGCAACAGTAGACTGTCGCAAACGATTGTCGAGTACGACGACAAGGCTGCCTGATGGCCAGATCGTCGGTACAATTGCATCAGTGCCCAACTGGCCCCGCAACCGCCGCTGCAATGCGTAGGTCTGCGGACCAATCAGTGTGGCAAACTGAAACTGCACAATTTCCCAAGCCGCGCTTGAGCCATCTCCGATGGCAATTGTATTCGCGCCTGACAACAATTCTTGCGTCGTCACTGATTGCAAAGGTTGTCCTGTTGTCATTCTGACAATAAGGGCGTCTCCGTCATCAAAGATGCCTGCACGATGGCGTGCGAGGGTCGTCTGCGTTGTCCCGATTGCGGCTGAAGAAGACAATACCGTGTCGAGAACGTAAATCTCCTGATCACTTGAGCGCCAAACGGAAACATCCCCCGGCCAAGGGCGGGCGCCCGATGCAAGATAGGGTGCGTAGGGTCGGTCAGTTTCCTGCAACAGTGGAATATCCAGTACCACTGGAAAAACCGGAAGCGGGGCCGTGACTATCGGCATGGGTGACGTAACATCAACAGCAGAAACGGAACCATAAACACCTTGAACGATGCGCAAGCCCTCGGCCGTCAATCTGTCCCGCCGTTCAATACGATCGATCCGGTAGAATTCGTTTTCCAGAACAACCACATCCCCCGCGCCCAAATGACCGAAAGATAAACCGAGATCAAGCGAGACTGAATCACGCGCAACCCGTGCCTCGACCAACCAGCGTTCAGCAATGGCCTTTGCCTCCCCCCCCTGCATCACGATACTTGTTTCAGACTGCGACACGACACGGGCCGATTCATCCGCAAAAAGTGCATCTGCTGTCCGGAGTTGATAGGCATCCTGATCATCGACATAGCCAAACTGCACATGACCTGCGATTTCCGGTTCACTCGCCCGGATCCGCTCGACACTTGCAAAGCCCGTGTCGTCGGCTGCAAAATCCGCGTCCGAAAGATCCAGCTTTTGCACCTGTCCACGTTGTTGGAATCGCAGCTCACCATCGCGTTCGATCGCATCAAATCCAAAGGCCAGTGACAGGGGCTGCAGATGTGCCCTTGCCGGTGCTAACTCCTGCACCGCAAATCCGCGCACCATCTGCGTCAATCCATCCGTTTCAGCCTCAGGCACCGAGGCGCGATCACAGATTTCATGCACGATATCGGCCAAACTCTGGCTCGATGTGCGGCCATTTAACCAATGCCCAAGCCCATAGTTTTCACCATCACTCCACAACGTGTTATTGCGTGGAAAATATGGAAACGGCCGGGTATCCCAAGCCCAGGCATAAGAGTGATCATAATCCAGCATCCGGTCACCATAAACGGCCGATACGGGATTTTTGTTTTCATCCTGCCAATGCTGGTACTGGGCTAGATAATACTGGTGTTGTATAAATTCATCCCGGTACCCCGTTGAAAAATATGGCAACAGGGATTCTGATGACTTTGCGTCAATAAACTTGTTGGGTTGATTGGTTGCTTTGTTGACCGCGGCACAACCGAATTCGGTGAACCGCACCGGTTTTGACATTGGCACCCAGTCTGTTGCGCTGGCTGATCGGGTACTGCCCGACCGAGGATGATGGTAATTCCCCCACCATGCTTTCAAGTCCTTGTAACGGAAGACCCACGGTTCGTTGTGATCGCCATCCGTAATCGGCAGCCGGTTCTGCACACTTCGACCATCCTCGCTATCATAGTACCAATCAAAACCTTCACCGCCATCGATATTTGATCGCAAATATGCAAGGTTGTAAATTGTTCCGAACCCCTGGTCCTTATGTTCCTCTTCATCTCGCCAATCGCTGATCGGCATGTAGTTATCGATGCCAACAAAGTCGATATTCGGATCACTCCATACAGGATCAAGGTGAAAGTAAACCTCGCCGTTCTTGTGATAGCCAAAATACTCGCTCCAGTCCGCAGCATAACTGATCTTGACATTTGGACCAAGGATCGCCCGCACTTCTGCGGCCAGCGCTTTCAATCCTGCGACAAATGGAAAGCTGTCACCGGCACCGCGAATTTGTGTCGCCGCAACCAGTTCCGATCCGATACAGAATGCTTCGACTCCGCCAGCGATCGCACAAAGATGTGCGTAGTGCAGGATGAACCGACGATAGCGCCAATCCGCAGGCCCGGAGTAGAAGATCTGTTCGCCTTGGATCACAAAGTCGGAGCTTTGAGCCGTCCCAAGAAAGGCCGCCACTTCGGCATCGGCCGCCGCAGTACGATCGGGGGTTAACGGCAAATCAGGGCTGAGAGAGGTTGTGATCCGTCCCCGCCAAGGCAAGATTGGCTGTCCTATCTCACCTGTCCAGGGGTTAGGCAAAGTATTGCCGGAAAGCTGTTCCATCAGAATGAACGGGTAGAACATTACATCCTGCCCCGCAGCGGTTGCCCCGCGAATGGCCTCGATAACAGCCGCATCCGCCGGTGTTCCGCCATAAACTGGGCGGCCGTTCACTTGCGGTACGACCCCCGCCTCTGCGCGCCCGATGCCACCCGCGCGCCACGGCATGCCAACGCCATCCAGCGCCACCTGCTCAACCTTCGGCGCGATCCGACATTCATTGCAGCGAAGGTCTGTTCCAAACCAGCTTACGACAAGTGACGCTGCTTTTGAACGCGGCAACTCTTCTGACAGCTGTTCAAATGATGCAAGAAAATCCGTCTGGCCCGTTGCGCCGTTCACATTGGCAGACCGGCTCAGACCTGGGCCTTCGTCATAGTGTACCCGTGTCGTCGCAAGCGCATACTCCCCAGTCCCGGGGATCAGCGCGACACCCCGGATGCTTTCCGCAAGGTCGGCCTGTGGCCGTCCAACGCTTTTTGCTCGCCGTACGACCTCAAAACTGAATTGCGGGACACGGTTGCCAAACCGGGACAAATCGAGGTCTTCAATAACAACATAAGCAATACCGCGATAGGCCGGGGCCTTGTCCAACCCCTCGACGGCCGCGATCTTCGGGTCTGGCAACTGTGTTTCATCACCACGATAAACGCGGATCGAAATTTGCCCCTTTTCAATCGCTTGCCCATCAGCCCAGATTTGCCCGACGCGGGTGATCTCGCCCTCACACAGCGCAATTGCAAGTGACACGGTGTATCCAAATTCGCGGGTGCGTGGCTGGGGCGCACCTTTGCCACCCCGGGTCGTGACCGTCTCCTGGAACTCTGTTGCCCAGATCACCTGCCCTGCCACCCGGCTTCGGCCCCAGACCAAAGGCACTGCAACACCTTCACTGGCCCCCATAAGGCGAAACCGGTCCACCCGGCCAACGTCGATCGCCTGGGACCCCGCACCAAGCACACGCTGGTCGATCATCCGGCCCACGGTCGCACCAACCGCCCGGCCAATCACGGCCCCTGACAGACCAAGGACCGTTCCACCAAAGCCTGCACCGACCGCAGCACCTGCTGCCGATAGAAGGAGAGTCGCCATTTATCGTGCTCCAAGCAGATCATCTGTTTCGTCATTCGTCGCGGCCCCGCCAAGCGGCCAGCCGTCTTTTCGGCCCTGCCCCGATTTCCTTATGGAAAGGCGTACCGCGCAACAATCTTGCGCGCCCATGGGTCTGAAAGCGGGCTTTCGATGACGCCATGCCCGGTATAGGCATGTACGAAACTCGCGTTTTTACCCAGTGTCGCTGCAATCCCAAGGTGCTTCGCAACTGACCCCGCCCGCATCCGGAACAACAAAACGTCGCCCTCTGCCGGTGCTGTCGCAGGTTTGCGGATCAGAATTTTGTCCGCAGCTTCCATAAGCGATTCCCGCTGCGAAACTTCAGACCAATCCGGGCTATAGGGCGGTACAAGCATGGGCTCCGGGCCATTCAGACTGCGCCAAATCCCCCGCAGCAACCCCAGACAGTCCGTTCCTGCCCCAATGGTCGAGGCCTGGTGTACATAGGGCGTTCCAATCCATGCGCGCGCCAGCGTCACAACGTCCATGCGCCCGGTCATGCCGGCCCCCCGTTCCGGCTTCCGCCCGTGTTCGCGCGTGTTGAGACTGGGTAGGCAGCTAGCCAATCCTCGCCCGGAATATGCGGAAAACCCCGAAAATTATTGATGTTGTTGAACTTTGTACGGCATGTGTCGATCAGCCTATCACAGCCAGCCGTCACTCGCACCAGATCGCCCGCGCTAACCGCCACACCAAGGCTTTCCCAAATGCCGATCACCCGCACCCCGTTTTCAACGATGTCTGACTTGATCAGCGCAGACAGGTTCGCCGCTGCCCCCGAAATCACGGTCACCATCCCGCGTTCAAACCAACCCGCGGCATGTGTCCCGCCATCTGGAATGGTGAAACTGGTCTTGCCCGGCGTAATCGCCGCACCTTCCAGCCGATAGGCCGGATCTGTCAGGTTGACCTGGCATTTCCGGTCACCAAGTACGGCGCTGCAACTGCGCTGAAACGTCTGCCCCCGGACTTGATTCAACCGATCCGTCAGCCCCCGCAATTCAGCTCGGAACACCCCGTTCCGCTGCGTGATTTCGCCAATGTTTCCCCGGAACAAGCACACCCGCATCATCGGATCCTGCCAGTTTGCCATCCACGCCGTCACCTCTGCCCCGTCATAGCGCCCAGCCAGAATATCGATCGCCGAAATGACCTGGCTTGACAGCGCCCCGACCGCTTCAGAGTTATCAACGGATAGACCCGTGGTTTGCTGCAGTGCTTGTGCAGTCAATCCGGCGTCTGCGCGGTAAGTCACCTGATCAACAACAATATCCCGGTCATGGTCGGTAAAACCGAAAGCGACACCATCACGCCGTGACACCAGCCAAAGATGACACACAGTCGTGCATCCGGTCGCAAGATGCGCGTACAGCGCCTCGGCCTGACCGGTCATATCCGCACCTCGACAACAGGAATACTGGGCACTTCGCCCGCGTTGAAGGATGACACCGAAACCTTGATGGCATCGGTATCGAACCGCACCGGAACGTCGAACTCGAACCCTGCCGTTATCGTCAGACCTGTATCTGGCGGAAAGGCAAAGGTGATCGTCCCAAGGTTGTGATCAACAGTATAGTCACCTTCTGCCAACCGCACATCGCCCCCGACGCCAACGCGAACGGTTCCTTGAACAATCTTTGCAATCGGGCGCAAATAGACCTGCTCACCCGAGGCATAGGCCTTGGTCAACGCAAACGTGGTTGCCACGCCGTTGCCTGTGCCAATGACCTGATCAAGATGGTGCACCGGGCGTGACGCAAGGCAGGATTTGTAGTCGGCCCAGTCCTTCCAGCGAAAGCCATGCAACTGGCCCTGACGCGCCTCAAAGAATGCAACGACCGTTTCGACATCGTCCAGATTGCGCAGCCCCAGACCTGCGTCATAACGCCTGCGCGAATGCATCCAGGGTGTATTGCGCTCTTCCGCACCGCTGGCCAGGGCCACTATCTGTGTGCGCCGCTCTGGCCCGCCCACAGCACCGATGCTTAACGACGCGGGGAACCTCACTTCATGAAATGACATGTTCAGCCCTCACCGGTTACGCTGGCCACGCGACAGCGCCCGCGCTGCCTGTTCGGCGATCTGGGTCTGGCTGCGGGCAAACCCTTGCACATCCGGGGTCGTGATGTTCATCACAACGGTCACCTGCCGCCCGCCCGCGGCCTGGATACCCAGCCTACCGTCCGCCGAACGCGCCAGTGGCATAATCGCTTCGGGACCTGCCTCACCCATCAGGCCCATGCCCCCTTGCATCGGAAAATTCGTCGGCCCACTGACGATGCCACCTTTTGCAAAAGGCTGAACGCGCCCCAGAAGACCGTTCAGGCCATTTGCGATCAGGCCACCAAAGGCATTCTGAACCGGCTTCATCGCCGCGTTGTAAATGTTGTCGACGATCGTCCGTCCCACCATTTTCAGGGCATCGTTCAGCTTCAGCCCATCAAACGCCAAGCCGTCAAATGCCCGGCGCAATCCACTTCCGATGCTGGTTGACAGACCATTCACCTCACGCCCCGTGAACAGCATCGTGTCCCGCATGCGTCCAAGTTCGCCTTCAAAGGCAGACACCACGGTTGCCGTGCCCGTTAAGGTCGCCTCAAGGGCCGCAACCTGATCTTCCAGCGCCTCAATTGTCGCCATCGTCATTCCCCTTCCATTTATCCGGAAACGCCGCCGCAAGCTCGCTCAGGCGTGCGCGCGTCAGCGGGGCGACAGTTGCGTCAACCCCCATCATGATCCGCAGTTCTGCCGGCGTCAGTCGCCAGAACACCTCTGGCAAAAGCCGCAAGTCGTGCAGCCCAACCCGCAATAGCCCTTGCCAATCAATCGGGCCGCTCATGTGCCAGGCACGGCAAAGGCCCGCGTCAGCAGGGCCGCTGCAACCCTTGCAGCCTCCACCGGCCCACCTGCAATCTCGACCGTGCGCAGATCGGCGGCCGTTCCCTGCCAGCCCCCGCCACGCAGCCCAGCAACCACCAGCGCCAGCACATCGCGGCTTGAGAAACGCCCCCCCTCGAACCGCTCGACCAGATCGACCAGGGTCCCGACCTCAAGCATCGCCTCAAGCTCCGCCAGCGCCCCAAGCGTCAACTTGGCGCGATGGCGCTGACCATCCAGCGTCAGCGCCACTTCACCTGCAAACGGGTTTTCCATCACAGCGCCGTAAACGTCAGCACCCCGGCCGAGGCGAGCGACAACTCATACGTCGCCTCGCCATTGTAGTTCCCCGCATATTCCAGCGAGGTCAGTTGAAACGGCCCTTCAACCACGCCAAACCCCGGAACGATCACCTGGAAATCCGGCACTTCGCTGTTGAAAAAGATCGCACGCGCACGCTCGTCTGTTGCCGCATCGCGAAATACGCCAGATCCGCTGATGGTCGCTGACCGCACACCCGCACCGGCCAACAGTTCCCGCCAGCCCCCTTCACTTTCCAGGCTCGTCACATCCACCGTCTCAGCGTTAAAGCTGATCCGCGTCGCCCGCAGCCCAGCAATCGTCTGGAAATTCCCATCCCCCGTCTGATCCAGCTTGATCAACAGGTCCTTGCCGCTTTGCACTGCCATTTCGTATCTCCTTCGCTGACGCCCGTTGGGCGCATGAAATTACCCTTGCACCCGCGCTCGAAACGTCAGGTCAATCCGCCTTGTGTCGCCTTCGTCGATCCGCCGCGCGGATGCCTTCACGAACAGCATGCTGATCAGAACGCCCCGGCTCAGCGTCAGGTTTGCGTCCACCAACGCATCCGAAACCGCCACCGCCGCCGTCTTGGCCGCAAGAAACCCCGTCGCATCGCTGATCACGCTGATCATCAGCCGATGTTCTGCCCCGTCGCCCGTCTTGTCCGACTGGTCCACAACTTCCTCTGGTCCGATCAGCACAAACGTTCCCGTGCCCCCGCCAGCAGGCACAGCATCATGAACCGGCACCCCGGAAAGTGCCGGGAAACCCGCCAGTCGGCCGTAAACCGCAACCTGCAAAGCCGCCGAAACTGCGTAACTCATGCCGGGTCCTCCTCTCGCGCAAAGCAAACCAGGAACTGCCCCGTTGCATCCCGCTCTGTCACCGCCAGAATGCGGAACAGCCGCCCCCCATCCCGCAGACGCTGATCCGGCCTTGGCCGTGACGCGGCCCCCTGTGCGGCCCCCCGCACCGTGATGCGGTAAGGAATGCTGGCCAAGGTGATTTCCTCACCCGGTGCGTCCCGCCCTGTGCCAGCCACCACCTCGGCCCAAAGCGTGCCTTGCACCGCCCACGTCTCCGTAAATCCCCCGGCCCCGTCAGGCGCCGTGACTCGCGCCTCCAGCACCAGTTTTCGCGTCAGATGCGGTACTTTCATCCCGCTCCTCCGCCAAGAATGCGCACTGTCCGCCAACGTTCGATCAACGCCTGCACGGCAAACGGCAATCCCCCCGCATGCCCGTCAACATCATGGCGCCGCTCATAGTATTCGGCCGTCAGCAACAGCCAGGCCTGCAGCAGATCTTTCGGCAACGCCGTCCAGGTCACCCCGAAACCCGCATCGAAAACCACTTCGATCCATCCATCCTGCGGCACCATCGGCAGCATCGCCTCACGCGCAAGCAGGCGCGGCCGATGCGTATCCTCGATCAGCCGATAGCGCTGCACCGGCACCACCGATGACACCCCTTGCCCATCCACCAGACTGACCGAAATGATCCCTGATACCGGTGCCATCGGCAGGGCCTGCTCACTCGCCCCGCGCCAGTCTTCCAGTTTCCACAAAAACCGCCGCGCGATCAGCGCCTTGCTGATCCGCCCCTCGATTGTCGCCATGGCCGCCCGCAGATAGCTTTCGACCAGCCCATCCTGCGTGCCGTCATCGGCAAACCCCGTCCCCAACCGCAAATGCGCCTTCATCTCTGCTACCGGCAACGCCCCCACGGGCACGCTGGTCTGTTCGGTCAACATCATGTCCTGCTCCGTTCCCCTGCCTGCGACAAAAGGTTGGACGCGCGCCCCGCACCGCTCGGACGGAGGGGGGAGCTACTAGTCGGCACGGGTTTTCCGGCGCGCGTCCAAAACCCAGCCCCGCACGGGGCCGGGATCATGGCCCGATCAGCTCACCGCAAACTTCAGCAGCTTGATCGCTGCATAATCCGTGATGTCACCGCCCACCCGCTTGTTGGCATAGAACAGCACATGCGGCTTGGCGCTGAACGGGTCACGCAGCACACGCAGATCAGGGCGTTCCGCAATCGTGTAGCCCGCCATGAAGTCACCAAACGCAATCGCATGCGCGTTCGCCGCAATATCCGGCATGTCCTCGCAGATCAGCACCGGATAGCCCATCAGCAGCGCCGGCTGTGCTGCCTGCATGCTGTCCGCCCACATGAAGCGCCCGTCTGCATCCTTCATCTTGCGCACCGCACCTGCGGTTTTCGAGTTCATCACGAACGACGCATTCGCGCGGTAATCAGCGCCCAACGAATACACCAGGTTCACAATCGTGTCCGCCGCGTTCGTTGCCGGGAAATCTGACGCCGCACCCGAAGCCACATAGCCGATGCTGCCCCAGGTCCAGGTCGCATTCGGCACCTTCGCCGGCAGCAGAATGCCCTTCGGCTTGTCAACCCCGTCACCATTGATGAACGCCGCCGATTCCGCGCGGATGAACCGCGTCGCAATCTTGCCCGCCAGCCAGCCTTCCACATCGAAAGCGCTGTCATCCAGCAAACGCTGGCTGGCCTTCGGCATCGCCGACAGCTCATGCAAACGGATGCTGATGCGTTCAATCGTCGGCGTGCTCGTCTCCGCCTGCGGCCCCGCTTCCGTCGCCCAGCCCGAACCCACTTCGCTGCGGTCAATCAGCACGTCAAAGTTCGACGCATCCACCGTCACCACATTGGCAATCGACCGCAAGGATGAGGTCGAGGTCAGCATTGACCGGATCCGGTCCGCCGTCTGCGGATCAATCAGATAGCCGCCATCTGCCGCCACGGATGTGGACAGCGCCTTGCCTTCCAGCACAAGGCCCCGCAGGCCATCATCATCGCCCGACCGCAGATAGGCGTTGAACGCCTTCTGATGGGGCACTTCCACCTCGGCCTGCGCCGAAAGCGCCGGACGGGCATAGGTCATCGTTTTCGCATTCAGCATGGTCAGCCGCTCTTCCTGTTGTTGCAACGCTTGTTTCACTTCGCCCTGAAAGCCGTTGAATTCTTTCAGAAATCCCACCATCGCGGCTGTCACATCCACATCCGCCTCCGGTCCTTGGGCACGGGGCAAACCTCCCCCGGCCCGAGACTTTGTCTCAGTCATCCTTTCACCTCGTTTTCAGGTTCGTCCTGTCCGCCCGGTTACCACCGGACCAAACATCAATCGCCAGGCACTCCCCCTCGTGAGAAGGAGTCAGGGGTGGGGGGGTGCTCGTCCCCCCTCCCGCGCCGCCCTGGTCGCCACCGGGCCAAACATCCGCCATTCCGCGCTTCCCCTCCCCCGCGTGGGGAGGGGTCAGGGGTGGGGGGCGACGCTTACCCTACCGTGCCGCCAAACTTTCTCGCGCGGCCTTCAGCGCTTCGGTCAAAACCTGCCAGTCAGGTGCCAGAGCATCCCCCTTTGCCGCCACCCGCGCCTCCGGCAGCATCGGGAACGTCACCAAGGACACCTCCCACAACTCGACCTCCGACAGCAGCCGCTGCCCCTTGCCATCACGCTCCGCCCGCAAGGTCCGATAGCCAATCGACAAGCCATCAATCGCCCCCGCCCCCAGCAGCGCCACCGCCTCGCGCCCCCGCGCCACATCCGCAAGGATACGCCCCTTCACCCAAAGGCCCGTCGCATCCTCCCGCACCTCTTCCCAAACGCCAATCGGTTGCGCCGGGTCATGCTGCCACAGCATCTTCACCCGCCGCCCCCCCGCTGCCAGCGCCTTCAGGCTCGCCGCATAGGCCCCCTTCAGCACCACATCGCCCCCCTGATCGCGCTTGCCGAACAGGCTTGCATAGCCCGAGACCACCACACCATCCGTCACGTCCAGACCCGCGTCCGGCCGGTGGAATTTCCGTTCCAGTTCCTGCATCTTTCACCTCGCCGCCGCTTGCATGATCGCCTCAGCCCCCTGCGCCAGCAGGAAAGCCGCCACGCCGTAAACCCCCACCCAGATACGCTTTTCCAACCGCTCCAGCGCCGCATCGATCTGCGCCAGACGTCGGTCCAGCGCGCTCCAGCGCTCTTCCATCACCCGCTCATGCGCATCGATCCGCGCTGAGGCCGCATCGAAACTCTCGTACAGGTATCGCGAACCCCCATCCTTCCGCGGCGCTGTCATTCCTCTTCCGCCACCCGCGGCAGACCCAGCAGCATCCGCTTTTCCGCCTCCGTCAGGAACGTCGCCGCCCCTACCCGTGCCCATTGCTGATCCCGCTCCACGGCCAGCGCCGGCACCTGATCCAGGTCCACCCGCAGCTCCGCCAGCTCCCCCGTGAAGCCCGCAATCCAGTGCGAGATGTCCGCCATCACCTTCTGCGCAAGCGGCAGCACCGTCAGCCGGTAGAACGCCCGGTTCGCCTCCTGATAATTCGCATAGGTTGCATCCCCCGGAATGCCGATCAGCATCGGCGGCACCCCGAACGCAATCGCAATCTCCCGCGCCGCCGCCTCCTTCGTCTTCTGGAACTCCATGTCAGACGGGCTGAACCCCATCGGCTTCCAGTCCAAACCACCCTCCAGCAGCATCGGCCGCCCCGCATTCCGCGCCCCCTGATGGTGGCTCTCCATCTCGCTGATCAGCCGGTCATACTGGTCCGAACTCAAGGAAGACTGCCCATCCGCCCCCTTGTAAACAATCGCCCCACTCGGCCGCGCCGCATTGTCCAGCAAGGCCTTCGACCAAGCACTCGCGCTGTTATGCAAATCCACCGCCACCGCCGCCGCCTGCAAGGGCGACAATCCATAATGGTCATCCTGCGGATGGAACGTCCGCAAATGGCAGATCGGCTGTTGCCCCCCCGTCATGTCAAACCGGTGCGCCCGCGTGCCCACAGTATAGTCATAGGCGACAGGCCAGCCATCCGCCCCCGGAACCAAGGCCATCCGGTCCGACCGCAGCACATGCAGCTCACCCGGCACCAACGCCGCCCCCGGCACCGCCTCAAGGTAGGCATTGCCCGACAGCAGCAGATGCCCGTACAGCGCCTCCAGAAACTCCGCCCGCCCCTGCGCCCCATTCGGCCGCGCCAACAACCCCAGCACCGGATGCGCTTCATAGCGGCGCTCGGCATCTTGGCAGATCAACGGCAACGCCGCCGCCGCCTCTGCCACCAGCTTCACCGCCCGGAACCCGATCGGATTGCCCTGAAACGCCGCTTTCGTCAGGCTCACCACGTCGCGCGGGCTCCACGCCACCCGCTCACCACCCGCCCCGTCGCAGATGCCTTTGCTTCCGGCACCGCCTTTTCGGCCCGCCGCAGGAATTGCAACACCATGTCCGCTCCTTTGCCCATCAGGCCAAACCTCACCCGCCAAATCTTCTCCGTGCCACGCCCGCACCCGGCCGCAGCTTGCTCCTTTGGCAATGGGCCCAAGGCCCCCCGCCTTTCATTCTGGCTCAAATATCCTCGCCGAAGGATTCCGCCGTCAGATCAGGGACCGCACGCTTGGCACCCCGCGCCGCTGCCGCGACGGATCCAGGATCAATTCCGTCATCGCCCAGACCAGCGCATCCACCCGGTCCGGCGATCCACGCCCCTTGAACCCCTGTGCTGTCATCTGGCGCATCTGATCTTCCAGCGCAGACAAGCCCGCCACATGCGCAACCCGTCCCTGCTCATACAGCGCCGCCACCGGCTCGGCCCGCGCCACTTTGCCATCACTTGCATGCACCAGCTTCAACGGCACAAGGCTATCTACCGTCCGGATCACCGATTCAACCAGCTTGCCCCCCTGGTTTGCTTCGGCAATCAGCTTGTCCGCCTGCCAGCGGTCCACGGTTGCCACCGCCGCCCGTGCCCAGACATCCGGGCTTGTGCCCTGCACTGTCGCATCTTCCAGCACGACCGCACGCCAGTTGGCAGGCGGCCCTTCGGTCATCGCCCCCACAACCACAATCCCGCAGGCATCCGCCCCGGCCCCCGCGCTGACCGCCGGATCAACCGCCACCACGATCCGGCTGAATTGCGCCGGCTGCACCGCCCGCCGCGCCGCCTCAATCACCTGGCTTGGCCAAAGCGCGCCATCCACCGTTTCGACGATCTCGCCGTCCAGCTCTTGGCGCCCCAGCGTCGTGCCGCCAAACCGCGCTGTGACCTCTGCCAGAAAGCTGTCTGCCAGATAGGCCTTGTTTGCCGCTGTCGGCGCATGCGTCAGCACCGTTGACGGGTTTGCAATGATCGATTTCAACACATCAATGTTCCGTGGCGTTGTCGTCACCACCTGTCGCGGATGCGGGCCCAGCCGCAGCGCAAACTGCAGCATTGTCCAGGCCTCTTCTGCCTTTGGCCATTTCGCAAGTTCATCCACCCAGGCCGCATCAAACTGCGGCCCCCGCAACCGCTCCGGGTTATGCGCCGAGATCACCTGCGCCACGGCACCGTTCGGCCAGGTCAATTCGTTCAGCGTACTGTTCCATACAGGCCTGCGGTCCGGTGGCGTACAGGCAAGAATACCACTGTCCCCCCGGATCATCACCTGCACCACCTGCTCCACCGTTTCCCCCATCAACGCCACCCGGCGTGATCGGCCCGGTGCCGTCGGTGTTGCGCCTTCCACCTCGGACCGCACCCATTCCGCCCCCGCGCGGGTCTTTCCCGCCCCGCGCCCCCCCATGATCACCCAGGTCTTCCAGGCCCCTTCCGGTGCCAGTTGGTGCGGCAAGGCCCAGAATTCGAACAGCCATGGCAAGGCCAGCAGTGCGTTTTCGTCCAGTTCTGAAAGAAACTGGTCAACCTGATCCGCCGTTGCGGAGGCAAGCCAGCCTGCGCCCGACTTCAGCCCGCGCGGCGTCCAGGTCAAGGGTTCGGTCTCCGACAGTCCTGACGGTTTGTGTACGAACTGAGCCAACTTTGTTCCTTTCTGCCATCGCCGTGCGATAGGCCGCCGCATAGTTGCGAATTTCCGCCCGCAGGTCCGTGGCCTTCGGGGCGGCAACCACATCACCTGCACCTGCGGCCGCCTTCGCGGCCTGCAGCATGTCCACATATTCCTTCAGCGCCGTCGCAGCCGTAGCGAGCATTTCGTCTGCTTCGCTGAGCATCCCCTGTGACGGCCCCTGCACCTCACGTTCAACATTCATGTTCATCTTGCCCAACTGCCCTCATGCCGCGTCATTCCCCCCGACCGCACGAGCAAAATGAAAAAGCGGTCCACCAGGGTTTCCCCCGCCAAACCGCTCGCCCATTTCTTCTAGCATGTCACAAGGTATACGTCAGACCGCGCGCCGAGTCAAGAAAAAGCGTTTTACATCAATTGGTTATCGCGCGCTGTCTTTACGTTCTGTTAACGGGTGCACTTCATCGCACCGTATAAACCCGCCGTAACCCAGCCAGGATTGGGCGGATCAATCGCGCAGACCGCACCAGCCGTGCCTGATCCGCCATGCGCGCCTCCTTGCGCAGCTCGCGCGCACGGGCGTGCAAATCTTCGACTTCTGCTGCCGAAAGAACCGGCACTGGCGTCAAATCCCGCAATGCTGCCACCTGTGCATCGGTGGCCTTCCACTTGCGTGTCGGAAAGCCATAAAAGGAATATCGCGCATCCCATTGCGGAACCAACGAAATATCCGGCCGCTGCGCCGGATTGCAAAACCCAAGCAATGGCATATGCACGCTTTCCGCCTCTGACAGCCATCCAGCCGCCCAGGAAAACGTGCTCACCGAAATCGCCAGATGCCGCGCCCGTCGCATCGCCTCAAAATCCCCAAGCTCGCCTTGGCTCGGAATGAACCGTGCCTCCGGGAAACTCTCTTTTAGCAGACACGAATAATCATCCGCGCCCAGCTGCCCCATGAACACCGGCCGCAACCCCGTGTTCCGCAAAACGCTCATATAAAAGCCCAGCGGAATCGGCCCGTAATCCGGGTGGCGCGCCCGCAAGATTTCATCCGCCCTCACATTCAGCAGAATCTCTCCCGCCCCCGCCGTCTGCACCTCCCGCCCGCTCAAGGGCAACAGGCGCCGAAACCGCTCCGGCTCTCCCCACATGTCCGCCTGCAAGACCATGCACCATAGCCGCGCAAGCGGCAGTGTGCCCGCGCGCATCATCTCGGCCACCAGCCTCAGATCCGTATCCTGCTGCGTGATCGCCGGCAGAAACCACTGCCGCCGCCGATACCCCCCACCGCTTAACCCCCAATGCGGCAGGTCAAAGCCATGCAGTGTCAAACCCGGCACCATCCGCGCCAGCGTCTGCCCCGTCGCCCACTGCAGGATATGGTTTCCCAGCCGCCCATGGGGCCGCAGGATCAGCGCAGGGTTCATTCCCCTTGCACGCCCGTGGCACCCTCTTGGCCAGCCTGTGCTTCGATCTCCCGCCAGCGCGCCACATTCTCATTATGCTCGGCCAGCGTTTCTGCAAAGGCATGTCCGCCCGTGCCATCCGCAACAAAAAACAGATACGGCGTTGTATCCGGGTTCAAAGCTGCCGCAATTGCCGCCCGCCCAGGGTTTGCAATCGGCGTCGGTGGCAATCCATCAATCACGTAAGTATTCCAAGGGGTTTCACGCCGCAACTCACTTTGCCGCAGCCCCCGCCCCAGTACCCCTTCGCCCCGTGTCACCCCATAGATCACCGTCGGGTCCGTCTGCAGCTTCATCCCCTGCTCCAGCCGGTTGACGAAGACGCTGGCCACGCGGCCCCGCTCTTCTGCGATCCCTGTTTCCTTCTCCACGATCGACGCCATGATCATCGCCTCTTCCGGCGTTTCATACGGCAGACCCTCCGCCCGCTTTGCCCATTCCTCCGCCAGAACCTGCACCTGCCGCTCTGCCATCAAGGCCACCAGCGCCGCCCGGTCCGCCCCCGGCTCCACCTCATAGCTGTCTGGCGCAAGGCTGCCCTCTGCCGGAAGTTCGGGCACATCGCCCGCCATAAAATCCGCCCGTTTCAGGGCGTCAATCACCTGCCAGCTTGTCACCCCTTCCGCAACTGTCACCCGCCAGCGCAGATCACTGTCATTGCGCGCCGCCGTGAATTCCGCGGGCTCCGCCTCTACCCCCGGCTCAAACCGCGCCACCTCGACGAAGTTACCGCTTGCCGGGTCCAGTTCCCGCAGCAGGATGTCCGCCCGCGCCACCCCGATCCGGAAATTCACCTCGCGCCCGCAGGTCGACTGCCCACCCGCCGTCAGGTCATCCAGCACTTCGCCCATGCTGGAACCCGCCTCAATTAGATAAGACCCGAACCGCAGATCATCCGACCGCCCCGCGTAATCCGTCCCGATCCGAAAGATCGCCGCCGAACTCACCACGCCCTGCGCCGCCAGATCATCGGCCACGCCCGAAAGGGATGCCCCCCGCTCTACCTTGAAGCACACCGCATCGGTCAACGGCCCCGGCCCGGCGAATTCCTGTCGCCCCCAGGCAACAGCCGCCGCCGCCAGCATCAGCACAACCACAAACAGCGTCAGTGCGTTTGACGCGATGCTCCGCCACATCAGCCCGCCACCTTCCCCAGAACGAGGCTGGCATTCGTCCCGCCAAACCCGAACGAATTCGACAACGCCACGTCAATCTTCCGCTTCACCGCCTTGTTCGCCGCAAGGTCCAGCCGCGGCGTCACCGCCGGATGATCCAGATTGATCGTCGGTGGCGCCACCTGATCCCGGATCGCCAGCACGCAGAAGATCGCCTCCACAGCCCCCGCAGCCCCGAGCAAATGCCCGATCGAAGACTTCGTTGAACTCATTGTCGCCTTGTCCGCCGCATCCCCCATCAGCCGCTCCACCGCGCCCAATTCAATCGTGTCTGCCATTGTCGATGTGCCATGCGCGTTGATGTAATCCACATCCGCAGGCTTCAGCCCCGCCCGGTTCAGCGCCGCCTGCATTGACCGATAGCCCCCGTCCCCGTCCTCGCTAGGCGCCGTGATGTGATAGGCATCGCCCGAAAGCCCATAGCCCAGCACCTCCGCATAAATCTTGGCCCCCCGCGCCTTTGCGTGCTCATATTCCTCCAGCACCACACAGCCCGCGCCCTCGCCCATCACGAAACCATCCCGGTCCCCGTCATAGGGCCGGCTTGCCTTCGCCGGCTCATCCGCCCGCTTCGTGCTCAGCGCCTTGCAGGCGTTGAACCCCGCAATGCCAATCTCGGAAATCGGGCTTTCCGCCCCGCCCGCCACCATCACATCCGCATCGCCCCACTGGATCAACCGCGCCGCATCCCCAATCGCATGCGCCCCCGTCGAACAGGCCGTCACCACCGCATGATTAGGCCCCTTGTAGCCAAACCGGATGCTCACCTGCCCCGAAATCAGGTTGATCAGCGCACCCGGAATGAAGAACGGGCTTACCCGTTTTGGCCCCCGCTCCTTGATCAGAACCGCCGTCTCTGCAATCGACGACAAGCCGCCGATCCCTGACCCGATCATCACGCCCGTGCGCAGCTTCTCCGCCTCAGGGATATCCTCCCAGCCCGCATCCCGCACCGCCTGTACCGCCGCCGCCATCCCATAGATGATGAAATCATCTACCTTGCGCTGCTCTTTCGGCTCCATCCAGTCATCCGGGTTGAACTGCCCCGGCCCCGTCCCACGCGGCAATTCGCATGCATACTGCGTCACCACACCCGAGGCATCAAACCGCGTGATCGGCCCCGCCCCGCTGTCCCCCGCAATCAGCCGCGCCCAGGTTTCCTCAACCCCGCAAGCCAGAGGCGTCACCAGACCCAGACCCGTAATGACAACACGCCGCATGCACCGCCCCCGCGAGAATTGCTTTGTTTGGCTGATACACGCCCCATCCCGCCCGCGCAACCGAGGCAAGCAATCCTGCAGCCCTCCCCACCATTTTCGCTTCGCCTGAATCCTGCGCCGCCACTTCGGTTCCGCACAGGCATCATATCCGAGGCCCAACCACCGGGCACCACAGACCCAGCACCCTTGCTCTCAGGTCCAACTCCTCACGTTCATTCATTTTTGGTCCCCAAATATCCCGGGGGCTTGGGGGCTGGCCCCCAATCTGCCACCGATCAAGGCACCGGCGCCATCCGATGCACCGCCCCGTCATTCACTGAAAGAAACCAGATCGCCCCGTCCGGCGCTTCCACCACGTCCCGCACCCGCCCCGTTGCATCCGCCAAGATCCGCTCTTCCGCAAAGCCCCCATCCGCATCCAGCCGCCCGATATAGTCGAACTTTAGGCTGCCCACAAAGGCATCCCCCGCCCAGTCCGGCACCAGTTTCCCGCTGTAGAACATCATCCCCG
>JALOSO010000282.1 GCA_025458385.1 Paracoccaceae bacterium
GGGGCGCAGGATATCGAGGTCGCGCTGGCTGCGCTTGCTGCCATTGGTGCCAGCCAGACACCTTAGACCGAAAACTCGATCTGAGCCTTCATCGCCTGCGACCGGTCTGACGCGAGGCGGAAGGCTGTTTCTGCCTCGTCCAGCCCTACAGTGTGGGTGATCAGCGGCTTTACATTGATCAGTTCGTTCTGCATCAGGCCTACCCCGACGGCGAATTCCGGGTGAAAGCGGAACGATCCGCGCAGTTCCAGTTCCTTGGATGTGATTGCCATCATCGGCAGGGTCATGTCGCCACCCAGACCCAGTTGGAGGATCACGCCTCTTGGACGCAGCGCTGCAATCCCGCCAGCCAATGCCGATGCAACCCCGGTGCATTCGTAAAGCACATCGAAATAGCCCTTATCCGCGCTGAAGACGGCCAGGGCCTCAGGCTCGGCACTGGTGTTGATCACTCGATCCGCGCCTACTTTGCGCGCCAATGAAAGGGTGAAATCCGAAAGATCGGTCGCCACGATCTCGGCGGCACCCGCGCGGCGCGCAGCCAGGATCGACAGCACTCCGATCGGTCCGCAACCGGTGACCAGCACCCGCTTGCCCAGCATATCGCCCGCTCGTTTCGTGGCATGGAGCGTGACGGCCAGCGGTTCAGCCATCGCCGCCTCACCAGGGGTCAGGCCAGTGGCATCGACGCATTGACTTGCATCGGCGACAAGGTTTTCGCGGAACGCGCCCTGTATATGGGGAAACGGCATTGCGCTGCCGTAAAAGCGCATGTTCAGGCAGTGGTTGGGCAAGCCTTCCAAACAGAATTTGCACTTGGCACAAGGTCGGCTTGGCGACACTGCCACCAATTGCCCTTTCGCAAAACCGGCAACCCCCGGCCCGACTTCATCAACAAACGCTGATACTTCGTGGCCAAGGATCATCGGTTCCTTTAGCCGAACAGCCCCGAAGCCACCGTGGTTGTAGTAATGCAAGTCGGACCCGCATACGCCGCCGGTCGCCAACCGCAGACGCAACTGCCCTGCCCCGAGCGCATCGTTAGGCTGGTTCTCAATCCGCAGATCCTTCGCGGCATGAATGACAATCGCCCGCATCACAGCACCGGCGTCGGCAACGGCTGGCCGCTGAAATGCGCAGTCAGGTTGTCACGCAAGAGCTTGCCCATCGCCTGCCGCGTCTCATAAGTGCCGCTGGCGTGATGAGGCTGCAGCAGGACATTCGGTGCGCTCAAAAAGCGCGGGTTCAGGTGGGGCTCGCCTTCGAACACATCAAGTGCCGCCCCGCCAAGCTGCCCGCCTTCAAGCGCATCCAAGAGGGCTGCTTCATCCACATTCGGCGCGCGGCTGATGTTGATCAAGATGCCCTTCGGCCCCAGTGCCGCAAGGACCGGCGCATTGACGATGTGGCGCGTCTCGGGCGTGGCCGAAAGTGCGACGATCAGAAAATCCACTTGTCCGGCCAGGGTAACGGGATCGGACACGAAGGTCCAAGCCGGGGGTGTTTCCTTCCGTGCGCGGCCGGAGTAGCTGATTGTCATGCCAAACCCCTGCAGTCGATGTGCGATCGCCGCGCCGATGCGCCCAAGACCCAGAATGCCCACGCGTTTGCCGGTCACCTTGCGCTGGAGCGGAAAGCCGCCCTTTTCCGCCCAGGCGCCTGACCGCACCCAATCTTCGGCGCCAACCACGCCACGCGACAGCGCCAACAGCATCGCAACTGCCAGATCAGCGCAATCATCAGTCAGCACATCTGGTGTATTGGTGACCCTTATGCCCCGGGCGCGGGCGGCGCCTATGTCAACGGCGTCATATCCCACGCCATAGACACTGATGACCTCCAACTGCGGGCAGGCCGCGATCATAGCCGCGTTGGCGCCCAAGTCGCCCCTGGTAGCAAGTCCACGCACCTGCGGTCCGACCTCAGCGAGGAACTTTTCCTTGTCGGTCACTTCAAAATAGCGGTGCATATGGAAGGCTGCATCCAGCGGCACCTGATCCCATTCAGGATAAGAGCCAACTTGGAGGATATGGGGTTTGGTCATGGTCTATCCGATCTCGGCTTGACAAGCTTGGCGGCTTGACACTGCATGTTAACGATAACATAAGCAAACGCGATCGCACTTGTCGAGTGCGAACTGAAAGGGAGCAGAAATTGGGATACCGGCTTTTCGATCTGACGGGGCGACGGGCACTGATCACCGGGTCTTCGCAAGGCATCGGTTTTGCTTTGGCTGAAGGGTTGGCAGCAGCTGGCGCTCAAGTGGTACTCAACGGACGTGACGAAGTCAGGTTGGCAGCAGCCGCCGCGCTTATTCCCGCATCTGAGATGCTGGCGTTTGACGCGACGGACCACGACGGTGTGCGTGCTGCGGTCGACGCGTTCGAGGCCAGTGGAAAGCCGATCGACATTCTTGTGAACAACGCTGGCATGCAGCACCGTGCGCCCTTGGAAGATTTTCCGGCCGACGCGTTCGAGCGTCTTCTTCAGACGAACATCGCCTCTGTGTTCCATGTCGGTCAGGCCGTTGCGCGCCACATGATTGCGCGAGGCGCGGGCAAGATCATCAACATCGCGTCGGTGCAGACTGCCCTCGCCCGCCCCTCAATCGCGCCCTATACTGCCACGAAGGGCGCGGTCGGCAACCTGACCAAGGGCATGGCAACAGACTGGGCCAAGCATGGACTGAACTGTAACGCCATCGCGCCGGGCTACTTCGATACACCGCTGAATGCGGCGCTGGTGGCGGACCCCACGTTTTCTGCATGGCTGGAAAAACGAACCCCCGCCGGACGCTGGGGCAAGGTTGAAGAATTGCAGGGCGCTTGCATCTTCCTTGCCTCAGACGCTGCAAGCTTTGTCAACGGGCATATCCTTTATGTGGATGGCGGCATTACGGCCTCGCTATGACCTTTCGGATCATCATCATGGGCGTGGCCGGTTGTGGCAAATCCTCGGTCGGGGAAGGGTTGGCGGCGCGGCTTGGCATCCCCTACCACGATGGCGACGACCTGCACCCGCAAGCAAATGTTGAAAAGATGCGGGCGGGCTTACCGCTGACCGATGATGACCGCTGGCCCTGGCTGGACCGCGTTGCCGAAGTTCTCGCGTCTGAAGCTCCGGTGATCATTGGCTGTTCTGCGTTACGCCGCGTCTATCGTGACCGCCTTCGTGTTGGCGCGGGTGGGCCTGTGCAGTTCATTCACTTGACTGGCAGCCGTGACCTGATCGCCACGCGCATGGCTGCGCGCACCGGGCATTACATGCCACCAAGCCTGCTGGACAGCCAGTTTGCCGCGTTGGAACCACCCGGACCGGATGAGGCGCTGGCCATCGACATTGACAGACCGCTGCCCGTACTCATCGACGTGATCGCCATGCATTTGCAGGGACTTAGCACATGACTGAGAAAATCGCCCTGATTGGTGCGGGCGCCATGGGCGGCGCCATCGGTGCGCGCCTGGTGGCTACAGGCACGTCTCTTGTGGTCTTTGATCTTGATGCTGCCAAGGTTGCACCGCTGGTGGCTTTGGGGGCAACCGCCGCCACCTCTGCCGCCGATGCATCAATGGGCGCGCGGGCGGTAATCCTTTCCCTTAACGCGCCCCATATCGTCCGGGCGGCTGTCTTTGGCCCCGGCGGCGTCGCCGAGGGCGCGGCCCCTGGCACCCTTGTCATCGACATGTCCTCGATTGACCCGGAAGCGACCAAGACGCTCGCCGCCCAAGCAGCGGCAAGGGGCCTT
>JALOSO010000283.1 GCA_025458385.1 Paracoccaceae bacterium
TTCCTCGAACCGGCGCAGGCGCTGTCCGTCAACCATCTCGGGCCCGATCGCCGCCATGCTGCACCCGGCCATCAGGTAGGTCGAGTGCTGCTCTCCGGTCAGATAGCGCATCTGGCGGCGGTAAACGCCCCCATCATATCCGGCCAGCGCATCAAGCGTGCCTTGCGCATCGGCCCCCATCAGGTCGAAGCCCAGGCCTCGGCTTGCCACCAGCACCCCCTGGCGCAAGGAAACCGATATGTTGTCTACGGCCAGCCAGGTTTCAACATCGCCGTTCATGGCGACGCGGGACAAGGGCGCATTCGCCCCGCGCGACGCGATTTCAACCTGCAGCACCGGGCCGGTCAGAGCCGCCGCGGACAGGGCGGTTACCTTGGGTGGTTCTGATCCCGAAAGCTTTTGCAGCACCGGCTGGCACCCGGGCAGCAGGACAAGGCTTGCGGCAAGAAGGCAGGGTCTCATCATCGCCAGAACCGCCCCCACGACGCATCAAGCCCGGTCGCCTGATTTTCGCGGATCATGTCATAAAGGCGCCCCGAGACGCCAAGACGCGCGCCGCCGTCGCGTTGAACCGGGCGGATCACCGTACTGAATTTGGTCTTGGACGGGCGCCCAGTCACCCAGTCGACGGGAATCGTCAGCAAGATGCCCTTGTCGAAAGACCCCTCGCCGAAATCTGCCGCCGAAACGTCTGTCACGGTGGCATAGGCCCCTATCCGCCAGCCGTTGTCGAACTCTCGCGCCAGCGTCAGGGTTGCGCCAACATCGCCGGCAAGATAGCGGCCGACATCAAGTTGCCCCAGATACCCGCCGCCAAGATCGTAATAGGCAGAAAGATGCCCCGTGGCGACTTCGTAATCCTGAAAGCCGAACAGCCGGTCGAAATCACGCTGCTTCACATAGTTCATCTCGGCCCCAAGGGCGAGGCGGCTGTTCTGCGGCTTCCAGAGAATTTCGGCGGAAACCCCGCCGAACATGCCTTCCAGATAGCCCGCCGTCACCCGGCCAAAAAGGTTTCTTCCCGGCCGGAAGTAATAAGCGGCGGTCAGTTCAGAGATCGCCGTGGAGCCGCCCTTGAAGTAGAGGCTTGCATCGCTGCGGACATGCGGCAGGACAGAATCCGAGACACGCGTGATGTCATCCAGATTGCCCGCCAGCTTTTGCTGGACGACCCCCGAGAAGACCAGCCCGGGCAAGGGCTCATAGCGCCCCTTGAGCGCAACCCCGATGTCCAGCCTTACCGGGCTGTCGGGGTCGAACAGGCTGGGGATCAGATAGGGATCAAGCCCGTAAGACAGGATCGGATAGCGCTCATCGACCGATTGCAGGCTTTCGGGAGTGTCCAGAACCCGGGTTCGCGACCGCAACAGATCAGGGGCCACGGGATGAAACTCCAGTTCCTCAAGATCCTTGCGGCGAATGATCACCGAGGTCACGGGCATTCCCTCAACCGAAAGACGGATATCAAAGGTTTCAACCCCGGGCGGGGCCAGCCGCGCTAGAACCCGTGCGGTTCGCCCAACCGCCTGAGAGGCAATGGAATAGCGGTCATTGCGGACCTGCACCCGCAGCGTCGCGCCCGAAATCTCTAGCCCGTCTAGCGCCACGCCCTCTTGCGCCAGCGCCTTGCTCAGCGAGGCCGAACTGTCGACTTGGGTAAAATCCAGCCAGTCCCCTGCCCCGGATGCCGGCAAGATCGGCAAGGGGGCCGTATCCATCCCCGAGCCATAGCGCGGCTTCTTCGGGTTGATCACATAGGTCAGCTGGACGCCAAATTCCGAACCATATAGATAATTCGCAGTCAGGGTCGTGCGGTCATTGTACTGGTAGGAAACGCCGAAGTTGAGCGGCGATCTATGTTCAAATGCAGCTCCATCTTCGCGCGCATAATCATCCGAAGAGTACTCTACCACGAAGCGCAGTTGATCACTTGCCTGCCACTCGACCCCACCAAAGAATGCTGCGTCGCCATGGAACCAAGACTGGTACTGGAACTGTCCCCCCAGGCCGATATCGGTGCGCCCCGGCCTGTCCTTAAACCCATCGCCCAAAACAGAAAGCGGGTTCTCGAAACTTCCGAATGAACCAAGGCGGCCCCAACCAACCCCCAGAGTAGCGCGCAGATCCGGGCGGAGGGCCTTTGAAAAGACCACATACTCGCCTGCATATATACCGGTTCCAAGCAGGTCATTTATTCCAACCGCGACGGCCGGCCTAAAGCGGCCCTCGTCAATCAACCGATATTGAAATGAAAAACTCCGATCAAATCGGAACTCTGCGACTGGGGACGTCGGTTCCGGGCGGACATCATAGAGAAGCGAATAGCGAAAGGCCGCTGAAAGCCTGGGCGAAATCTGGAACGTTAGCGTGTTGCGGCTTTGCCTCGCGAACGAGCTGACAATGAATGCAAACTCAGCATCTTCGTGCCCAAAAGCCGTAGGCATGTCGATCATGCCGGACACACCGAAGGTATTATATCCCCAGGACAGCCCTCGCTCTTGCGCTGTGCCGGGAACGGCCAAAAAACTGGCCAAAAACGCACAAAGCGCGGCCTTGAGAAAACCTGGCACGACAGTCCTGTCTGGCATCATATTCCTTGCAGGCGGCGATTCCGCCCCCCAAGCCCGTTCAATCAAATTTGAAGGCGGGCTGCCGGAACGTCAACCGGCGTAACAGCCTGTGCCCGGCTGACAGCAGATGCGTGATGCTTATGCCAGAAGGCCAAACCGCTCGGGCGGGGTCATGATCCCTCCATTCGGCAAGGCCTGTGGTGTGCGGGTGTAAACGGCCTCGTACAGCGCGCTGGCTTTCGGATCGGCGAACAGCCCGGCATAACGGGCATCTGCGCCTTCCGGCCCGCAAGGGGCTTCGGCCAGAACAGTGACCCCGGGCAGGCTTGTCCAACGGGTGGCATCTGCCGCAACAAGGCGAAGATAAACCAGCGCTGCCGATCCGTTGAGCACCGTCGGCATGTCGGAAAGCTCCAGGATCCGGCCATCCTGGCTTACAGCATCAGGGTTGTGGGAGGCGACAAGGGCTGTCAGGGCCGGAAGGTCGGCAATATGCAGCATTGCATCGACATAGCTCATGGCAACCCTCACGGAACAAGCGCCAGCAGCTGCGCACCTGGCAGTCGCTTTGCGTAATAGGTGATTTTGCGCAGGCAGCCATTGATGCTCAACCCTCCCCCGGCTTGCGCGCCCAGGTAAAGCTCGGTTGGTGCGCCGGTGTTGAAAAGCAGCGCGGGCGATGTTGCCAGCGTATTGCGAATAGCCACCGACCGCCCTGCCCCGGACCAGGCTGAAACCCCTTTCTGGATGCCTTTTGTCAAGTCTGTGGTAGGTCCCAGAATGGCCTTAAGTGAAGCGGATCCATTCCACATTTCCAGTTGATTGGAGTCGTTTCCTCCCGCACCGATGGCGCCGGAAAGATCCATCATCGTCCGCGACCCCTCCATGCCGATGATGCGGGCGCTGCCGGATTGCTGGTTGATGTCCTGCCATTCGACCAGCATCGTGCCCTCAGCGGGGTTCCACCAGGACCCAAGGGGCAGCACGGCCACATCGGCCAGTCGTGTGGTCGCGGCTTCCGTTGTCTCGATATAGGACGTGGCGCAGTTGCCAGCTTCAAGCTGCCCGCCCCAGAGGTAGAACCCACTGGTGCCGTCGCCAGTGTATGAGTCCGCCCCCGCCGCGTCGCAAAGTCTGATCCGTGTCGT
>JALOSO010000284.1 GCA_025458385.1 Paracoccaceae bacterium
GTGGACAGGAAATCCTTGTCGTTGCCCGTATGGCGCAGCAGGAACATGCCCGTATCCGCCACCAGATCCGGGTTCGAACACAGGTTGAAATAGAAATAGCTGCCCATGCCGCAGCCCGCATACACCCCGATCGCGCCCTTGAAGTTTTCCGGCGGGTGCGCCGCATGTTCCAGCGCCTCCCACGCGACCTCCAGGAACTGGCGGTGCTGCGGGTCCATGATCGCGGCCTCTTTGGGTGAAAACCCAAAGAAATCCGCGTCGAAATGCGCGAAATTGTCCAGCATTGCCGCCGCCGGCACATAGTTGGCCTTGCGCAGCCGCGCCGGGCTTTCGCCTGCCGCCAAAAGCTCGGCCTCCGTCAGATGCCGGATGCTTTCCACGCCCGCCGCAAGGTTGGCCCAATAGGTCGCAACATCAGGTGCGCCCGGCAAGTGCGCAGCCATCCCGACAATCGCAATGTCGGTATCGCTGATCCTGTCGCTCATGCTGTTGTCCTGCGCCCCTGTGGCAATTGCTTTCCGGCAAGCCTGCACAATGCCAGCCACCGATGACCCAAAGGTAAATCAAATTGAGCGGGTTTGACACCCTTCCAGGGTCCGCTGGCGGACAGTCCCGCCGTTGTGACCAATGCCACGGATTTGCCACATTTCTGCCGCAAAAGCGCGGGGAAAAAGGCAGGACTTGCTACCAGTGCCCTGCCCCCACGCCGCGCGCCATATGCATCTGCGCGTTCAGGTAAACAATCAGATCGAAGATCGCCCCGACAGTGCGCAGCATCAGCCGCTGCGGCAGGCTGCGACCGGGCCCTTTCTGCAACTGCCGCTTGATCAGAAAATGAAGTGGCACATAGGCATAGGGCAGGCGCGGCAGGCGCTGGCGCAGTACATGCGGTAACCACATGTCATCCGCTGCGGCGCGCGAAAGTTCGCGCGACAGCCGTTCAAAACCTTCGGCCTTCAGATGCCGGAACACCGCTGCATTGACCGCCGACCCCACAACCAGCCGCGTCTGGTGACGGATCAGCCCGGCCAGACGCCGTTCTGACGCATAGATATGCCAAAGGCCTTCCAGCCCATCGACCAGATGATTGTCATCCGGGCCGGTAAATCGGTCTGTGACCACCATCGCATGCAGGAAACCGTCTTCGACAGGCAGACCAATGGGCAACAGGCAGCGACGGGCAGCAATCGCGGGCATGGCGTAAAGCTGGCCACAAATCGCGCCGCGCCAGTCATCAAGGCCGCCCGCCCCCGCCGCAATCAGCCGTTCGGTCAGCGACTGTGGCCCGTCCACGGCAATATCCTTGATTGGCTGGCTGTTCAGCACATGCAGGCCCGGCTGCGCTATCAACCCTGCAACCAGACGCTGCAGGCAGTCGTCTTTCGGCCAGCGGATACCCGTATCGCAGAACAGCAGCACATCCGCCTCGCGCCGCGAAAGATGATGCACAAAGCGGTTCCAGGTGCGTGACTTGCCACCTTCGGGCAGATCGTGCACGCGAAACCCCTCGGGTGCGGCCAGTTGCGCCCGTGGCACCGTGTCATCGGTGCATCCGTTGCACAGCACATGGACCTGCACGTCGTAACCCGTTGCATGCAAGATATCCTGCATGGCCAAGTGCACTTGCATTTCCGCTATGCCCGCAGCCTCATTCTGGGCAAAAAGCCCGATATCCACCCGGACCTGCGCCATCAGATCACCGTGCGTGTCGGTCGCTGACCGTGCCGCCCGGCCGCCCAGGCTGCCTTGTGCGCGGCGCGGCGATCACGCGCCATCGCCTCGGCATGCCCCAGCAATGCCCCGGCCATCATCCAGGTCAGCGGCACCAGCGTCGCGTTGGGCAGCATGTCGATCAGGTTCACGGCCAGGATCAAGGCCAGCCCTGCGACATAGGGGGCAAACGCCACACTGCGCTGCACCAGACCCTCGCGCGCGAGAAGGATCAGCGGCAGGGACAACAGCCCGTATTCCGCGATATAGCCCAGCCAGCCATAGATCCCCAAAGCAATGATCCAGGCCCCATCGGCAATGGTGATCGCCCGCCCCGTGATCGGGTCCATGATCAGGTTACGCCCATAGCCGCCCCAGCCGAACCATGGCTTTTCTGCCGCGCGGGCCAGCAGCACCTCTTCATTGTCGAACCGGAATTGCAGCGAATAGGCGCGTTCCGGGCTGATGCTGTAGGCGATCTCGACCATCCGCTCGACCGGGATCAGCCCCGCCTCGCGCAGCGCCGGATAGGCCATGACGATGATGGCAAGCGTTGCTGCCAGAAAGATCTGCCACTGCCGCCTGAGCAGGAACAGCACCGGGATCAGCGCCAGCCCATATACCAAAGCCCCCGCACTTTTGCACAGGACCAGTACCGCCAGCAGATACAGGGCAATCGCGAACTGCCTTGGCCGCGCGGGTGCCGGCCCCACCTTCAACGCGATCATCGCCGCCACCATGCACATCAGCGCAAAGAACGCCGTCCACAGCCCATGCGGCAGGAACACCACGGGCCGGTATCCGCCGCCCCGGATCGTCTGGAAGAAGTCATGCTGGAAAAAGCCGTAGACCCAGATGTTCATCTGCGGCGACAGCGCCATTTCCACGAACATCGGCAGCGAATAGGCCATCCCCGCCACCACATAGGCCGCGCAGATCGCCTTCATCGCCTCCACCGTCGCCAGATAACGGCGCGCAAGGAAATAGGGCAGCAGGGCGATCAACTGATTGGTCACAGCAGCAACGGAATCATAAATGCGCAGGCCCGGCAGGTCACCCGCGACGATGGGAACGGGGTCTGGGTTTGTCAGCACCGTGGCAAAGGGGCTGATGACAAACATCAGGATGAACGCCTGCCCCAACCGGTTGTCGGGCAACAGCGGCAGGCGATCACGCAGCACGAACAGCACCATGGCCAAAGCGGCAAGCGAAGGAATTGAAAACTTGTCAAGGTCGGGGACGACCGGCAGGTTGAAGGCGGCAATCGGTGGCAACAGCAGGTATCCCGCCAAAAGCCCCCAGATCAGCGCGCGGGCCGGATCAAGCCGCGTGTAAAGCAGATAGGTGACCAGCGGCCAAAGGCCGAGCATCAGGTAGGCAAAGAGATTGGGCGTGACTTCGGGCAATGGGCACCAGGCGGGAATTTCTTGCCACATGTAACGGGCATTCGCGGCGATTATAGGGCAGACCGGCGCTATTGGGCCAGATCAACCACGATTGTTGCACGGTCATCGGCATATCCATGCGCCAGCCGGTAGGGCGTTTTCGCCGGCCTTGCGGCGATGTCGGGACAGCGTGTGATACATCCCGTTTCCCTCTGACGATTTGGTTTGATACAGGGGCGCGGAACATCTTTTCCCGGTAAGCACGTGCAGTTTCAGTTCGGCCCGACCATCATCCGCATCACCTTGCCCGACCGGGCTGCACTGCTTGCCGCGGTGCAGGACCATTTCCGCGCGCGCACAGGCTTTGCCCTTGCGACGATCAACCTTGATCATCTTGTCAAGTTGCGCGCCTCGGCCGCTTTTCGTGCCGCCTATGCGGCGCAGACAATGGTGGTGGCCGACGGCAACCCCATCGTCTGGCTGTCACGCCTTGCCCGCCGCCCCGTGTCCCTGGTGCCCGGCGCCGACATGGTCTTGCCCCTTGCCAGGCTTGCCGCGCGCGAAGGCGTGCCCCTTGCACTTGTCGGCTCGTCCGAGGCCAGCCTTGCCGCCCCGGTCTGACCGTTGCCCTGCAGATCGCCCCGCCCTACGGGTTCGATCCCGCAGGCCCCGCCGCCGATGCCATCCTGTCGCAGCTTGCCGCCGCGCGCATCGGGCTTTGCTTCATCGCCCTTGGCGCGCCCAAGCAAGAGGTGTTCGCCGCCCGAGGCCGCGCCCTTGCGCCCGATGTCGGCTTTGCCTCGGTCGGTGCGGGCCTTGAT
>JALOSO010000046.1 GCA_025458385.1 Paracoccaceae bacterium
GTCAGCACCCACAGCCGGTCAGCGCCGGGCACAAAGGCCGTGACCACATGCTTTCCGCGCTTGTGCAGGCCCAGCACCGAAAACGGATCGCCATGCCGCCCTTCGGCAATCGCCCAGGCAGCGCCTTCATCAATCAGGTCCGACATGGCTTTCCCTCCCATGAAAAGCTTTTGTCACCAGTATATTACAAGGCGCTCTTCACATCCCATATCTGGTCCATATAGCTGCGGATCGTGCGGTCTGATGAAAAGAATCCTGACCGCGCCGTGTTCAGTGCCGCCATCTTCACCCAAGCGTCGCGATCCGCATAGGCGGCATCGACGCGCTTTTGTTCTGCGTGGAAGGCCGCGAAATCATCGGCCACAAGGAAATAGTCATGGTGCCAGATGCGGTGCACAAGGCCATGATACCGGTCTGGCTGATCGGGCGAGAAGCGGCCTTCGGCGATCATCTGCAGCACGTCTTGCAACGGTTGGCAGCCCTCGATGGCCTTTTTCGAATGGTCCGGGTCTTCGCGGCGCTTGATCACCTCATCCGCTGTCAGGCCGAACAGGAAGAAATTCTCGGCCCCCACCTCTTGCAGGATTTCCACATTCGCGCCGTCCAGCGTGCCGATGGTGACCGCGCCGTTCATCATGAACTTCATGTTGCCGGTGCCCGACGCCTCTTTGCCGGCCGTGCTGATCTGTTCCGACAGGTCCGATGCCGGGATCAGCCGTTCAGCCATGCTGACGTTGTAATTGGGCGGATAGACGATCTTCAGCAAGTCACCAGTGACCGGATCACTGTTCACAACGCTTGCCACATCATTGATAAGATGGATGATTTCCTTTGCAACGGCATAGCCGGGCGCGGATTTGCCACCAAAGATCTTCACACGCGGCACGAAAGTGCCGTTCGGATTGGCGCGGATGGCCGACCAATGCGCAATGGTTTCCAGAATGTTCAGAAGCTGGCGCTTGTATTCGTGGATACGCTTGATCTGCACATCGAACAGGGCATCGGGTGACACATGCACGCCTTGGGTCTGCGCGATCCACTGCGCAAGGCCTGCCTTGTTCTGCCGCTTGGTTGCGTGAAAATCATCGCGGAAGCCTTTGTCCGAAATGTGTTTTTCCAGATCTTTCAACCGGTCAAGATCGGCCTCCCAGCCCGTGCCGATGGAATCCGTGATCAGCCCCGCCAATGGGCGGTTGCACATTTTCAGCCAGCGGCGCGGGGTCACGCCATTGGTCTGGTTGATGATCCGGCCCGGATGCAGTTTGTCCAGCTCGGGAAAC
The DNA here is from genome assembly GCA_025458385.1 of Paracoccaceae bacterium. Lineage (GTDB taxonomy): Bacteria > Pseudomonadota > Alphaproteobacteria > Rhodobacterales > Rhodobacteraceae > JAAFHS01. The sequence goes on from JALOSO010000046.1 coordinate 1,281, forward strand.
AGGTTCTTTTTCACAAGGTCAGAATGCAGCGCCGATACGCCATTCACCTTGTGCGCCATGATGAAGGCCAATTCGCCCATGCGCACTTCGTGGTGCTTGACGATGCCCACATAATGCGGACGCGAGGCATAGACGCGGCGGTGCCAACTGTCGATGCGCTCAACGATCTGCATATGGCGCGGCAGCACGTTGCCAAAGGTAAAGGTCGCCCAACGTTCCAACGCCTCGGGCAGCAGGGTGTGGTTGGTGTAGCCAAGGCAGGCGCGGGCGGTGTCCATGGCATCTTCAAAGGACAGGCCGTGGTCATCCATCAGCAGGCGCACGAGTTCTGGGCCGGCGATGGCGGGGTGCGTGTCATTCATCTGGATGGCGACGTGCTTTGGCAAGGCGCGCAGGTCTGAATGGTTGGCAAGAAAGCGGCGCAAGATGTCTTGCAGCGCGGCAGAGGTCAGGAAATATTCCTGCTTCAGGCGCAATTCCTTGCCCTGATAGGTGGTGTCATCGGGGTAAAGCACGCGCGAAAGGGTACGGGCCAAGGCCTCGGGCTCTGCCGCCGCAGCATAGTCACCACGGTTAAAGCGCGCGAGGTCGAACAACGTGGTTGGCTTTGCCCCCCACAACCGCAGGGTATTGGCCCATTTGCCCTGCCAGCCCACCACCGGCGTATCATAGGCAGATGCCAGCACCGTTTCACCCGGCTGCCAGATGTCGCGCCCGTCGCGCGTGATCACTTCGCCTTTGAAACCGATGGTATAGGCGCTTTCGGGGCGCTCAAATTCCCATGGATGCTGTTGCGACAGCCAGTCTTCCGGCGCTTCGGCCTGCTGGCCACCCTCGAACCGCTGGCGGAACAAGCCGTGCTCATACCGAATGCCATAGCCATAGGATGGGCAGCCCAGCGTCGCCATGCTTTCCATAAAGCACGCGGCCAGCCGGCCCAGCCCCCCGTTGCCCAGGGCCGCGTCAGGTTCATCGCCCACGATGGCGTGAAAGTCCTGCCCGAAATCGGCCATAACCTTTTCGGCGCTGTCACGCAGGCCAAGGTTGACGGTCGCATCTTCAAGAATCCGCCCGATCAGGAATTCCATCGACAGATAGTAAACGCGCTTGCGGTCTTCGGCCCATGTCTGGCGTGTGCTGGCAAACCATGGGCCGACAATCCGGTCGCGGATCGAAAACGACAGGGCCATGCGCCAGTCATACAGGCTGGCGTGGTCAGGATCCTTGCCCAGCGTGAAGGTGAGGTGACGCAGAACGTCATTTTGCAGCAAGTTTGGGGTCATGCTTTGATCAGTCAAAACTTACGTCCGTCTTTCAGGGGTGTCTTTTCCCCAGTTGCTCTTGCTTGGCGGCCCCCGTCAAGCGGCATTCCTGTCGAAGGATGCCACGATCGCGCAATTATCCAAAGCGCTTTGTGAACCCTTGCAAAACGGACCGACCGTTTCCTGCCAGATATACGAAACGGCGCAAAGATCAACCTTCAAAGCGCTTTCAAATCACACATCGGGCTGCGCTGCCGCAAAGGCCCTTTGGGCCTAGGTCAGCGTCCAGCCACCATCGATCACATGCGCCACACCCGTGGTATAGCTGGACTCGTCGCTGGCCAGATAGACGACAAGTGCTGCGATTTCCTCGGGCTGGCCGATCCGGCCAATCGGCTGGCGGGCGATGAAGGCACGGCGCGCGGCGTCATAATCGCCGGTTGCGCGCAGACGTTCATTCAGGCTGGGGCTTTCCACGGTGCCGGGGCACACCGCGTTGACGCGGATGCCCTTGGTGATGAAATCGGCGGCCAGCGCCTTGGTCAGGCCGATGACCCCGGCCTTGGTGACCCCGTAAACATAGCGGTTCGGCGCACCGATCAATGACCCCACTGCCGAGGCCATGTTGATGATTGACCCGCCACCCTGCGCCAGCATCCCCGGCAAAAAGGCGCGACACATCCGGTGCATGGCGGTCAGGTTCAGATCGATGCTGAAGGCCCAGGTCTCGTCATCGCAATCAAGGATGGTGCCCGCCGCCACAAACCCCGCGCAGTTGAACAGCACATCAACAGGTTGGACGCTGGCGGCCACCGACAGCGGATCGCGGACATCAAGAACGCGCGTTTCCAGCCCTTCGCCGGCCAGTTCTGCCAGCGCATCGCGATTGACGTCGGTTGCAATCACCCGGGCACCTTCGCGGTGCATGGCCAGCGCACTTGCGCGCCCGATCCCCTGCCCCGCGGCCGTCACCAGGACCGTCTTTCCGTTCAGCCGCCCCATGAAGGCCCCCATGCTCAGTTTCCAAAGTGGTGACGGAAGGCATTCGCCAAAGCAAGGCCAAAGGCGGGCATGCCCTCGGGTGCATAATGGATGCCATCAATCGGCGAGACAATCAGATGCGGCCCCGCATCAAAGACCACAGCCCCCGCCCGGCCCGCCGCGGCCGCAACCTCGGCCGCAAGGCGCTGCGATTTCGCAGCGCCGCCTGCGAACATTTCGGCCAGACATCCCACCTCGACAATCGGTGGCGGGGCTACCAGCATGACGCTTGTTCCGGGCTTCCAGGCCCGGATCACCCGCGCCAACCGCTCCAGCCCGGCTGCGATGTCAAAGGGCGCGGCCGCGAACCGCGGTTTGAGGTCATTTGTGCCCAGCATGATGACCACGGCATCGGGCAGATGCGATTCCAGCAGGGCCGGAAGCACCGTCAGCCCGTTGCGATGCGCGCCTTCGATGGGGTCATCATGCACCGTGGTGCGGCCGGGCTGGCCTTCGGCAATTACCTCCCACCCCGGCAAGGCGGCGGCGAAATGGGTGGCCCAGCGGTCAGCACGGGCCATGCGGGCCGATTCACCCAAGGCGGCCACCGGCAAGGTGCCGTGGGTGTTGCTGTCGCCGAACAGCATGACGCTGCGCATGATTGATCCCCCTTTTGCCCTGCCCTAGCTTTGGCAGAGTGGATGGCGGGTGCAAGAGGGGGTTTTGGGGATGGTGATCGAATGGCTGCGGGTGACGGTGCCAGTGGCAGAGCAGGTGCGCTATCTGGCGGCGGACCGGGAGATCTGGACAGGGGCACTGGCGCGGCAGGCGGGGTTTCTGGGCAAAGAGGTCTGGGTGCGGGCGGATGATCCGACCTGCGTCAATCTGGTGATCCGGTGGGAAAGCCGGGCGGCGTGGCAGGCGGTGCCTGCGGAGCTGTTGGCAGAGGTGGAGGCGGCGTTCCGGGCGGCGTTGGGGGCGGAGTTTCCGGTGCTGGAGTGTATTGATTATGAGGTGAGTTAGGGGGCGTCCCTTGAAGGGACGCTCTTGAAATGCATGAAATCAATAGGTTGGGTGTTTTGCGTTCGGGGATTTTTGGCGACTGAAGGCGGGTAGAGCCGGAATTTTCGAAAATTCCGGACAAAAATCTTCGAAGATTTTTGGCAATTTTCTTCTGAAGAAAATTGGGGGCAAGAGGCCTGTGAGCGTTTCTTGGTGCTGGGGGCGGAGCCTTCGGCGAGGATATTTGGGCGACATTGAAAGGGCGAAGAGGCAAACAAGCGGCGCAAGTATTGCGCCGCCTGTTTTCAGATTATTCAGCCGGATCAGCTACACCCGCTCGTCCCACCGCAGGTGTTGCACTTCATGCAGGTGCCGTTGCGCACCAGCGTGTAGTTGCCGCATTCGCCGCAGGGATCGCCCTCATAGCCCTGCATTTTCGCCTTGGTCCGCGCGTCCACGGCGGCGCTGCCCATGACATAGGTGCTCGCACTGTCGGCAAAGCCGCTGGCGCGGGCGGTTTCGGGGACGAGCATGTTCAGGGCGGTGCTGGCATCGCCCGAAAACGCCGTGGCGCCCATGCCGCCCTGCAAAACGACGAGGTCTTGCGGCAGGCGTTTGCGCAGGTAGCCGGTGGACGAAATCTGGCGCAGCACCTCGAGCGATTTGGAGGCGGCGGATTCCGAAGGCTCGGCGATGTTGCGCTTGCCTTCGTCTTCGCCGCGGCCAAGATCATCAAACGCCGTCCCGCCGGGTTTGACATGCGCGAGATCGGTGCGGTCAAGGTAGGACACAGCCAGTTCGCGGAAGATGTAATCCAGAATGGACGTCGCGTTCTTGATGCTGTCATTGCCCTGCACCATGCCTGCCGGTTCAAAGCGGGTGAAGGTGAAGGCTTCGACAAATTCCTCCAGCGGCACGCCGTATTGCAGGCCGACCGAGACGGCGATGGCGAAGTTGTTCATCATGGCGCGGAAACCCGCACCTTCCTTGTGCATGTCGATGAAAATCTCACCCAAAGAGCCGTCCTTGTATTCGCCGGTGCGCAGGTACACCTTGTGCCCGCCGACGATGGCCTTTTGCGTATAGCCCTTGCGGCGTTCGGGCAGCTTTTCGCGGTTGGAGCGGACGATTTCCTTGACGATCACCTTTTCGATGATCTTTTCGGCAATCACCTGCGCCTTTTCTTGCTGCGAACCGGATGCGAGGATTTCCTCAGCCTCTTCATCATCTTCAACCAAGGCCGAAGCGAGCGGTTGCGAGAGTTTGGAGCCGTCGCGGTAGAGCGCGTTGGCCTTGATGCCGAGCGAGTGCGACAGTTCATAGGCCGCCAGCGTTTCGGCGATGGTGGCGTTGTTGGGCATGTTGATGGTCTTGGAAATCGCGCCCGAGATGAAGGACTGCGCGGCGGCCATCATGTGGATATGCGCCTCGACAGACAGATAGCGCTTGCCGGTCTTGCCACAGGGGTTGGCGCAATCGAAGACGTTGTAGTGTTCGGTCTTCAGGTGCGGGGCGCCTTCCAGCGTCATGGTGCCGCAGACATGGTCATTGGCGGCGTCGATCTGGGCTTTGGTAAAGCCGAGGTGACGGAGCAGGTCAAAGGTGGGGTCGGCGAGTTTCTCGGCAGGGATGCCGAGGGTGCCTTTGCAGAAATCCTCGCCCAGCGTCCACTGGTTGAAGACGAACTTGATGTCAAAGGCGGTGGGCAGGGCGGCCTCGACCTTTTCAATCTCGCGCGGGCCGAAACCGTGGCCGATGAGCGAGGTGTGGTTGATGGCAGGGGCCTGCCCAAGCGAGCCGTGTCCGACGGCATGGGCGACGATTTCGGCGGTCTGGGCCGAAGAGTAGCCGAGCTTTTCCAGGGCGGCGGGCACGGACTGGTTGATGATCTTGAAATAGCCGCCGCCGGCGAGTTTCTTGAATTTCACCAAGGCAAAGTCAGGCTCGATGCCGGTGGTATCGCAATCCATGACAAGGCCGATGGTGCCGGTGGGGGCGATAACCGTGGTCTGGGCGTTGCGGTAGCCGTGGGCTTGGCCGAGTTCGAGGGCTTGATCCCAAGCGGATTTTGCAAGGGAAACAAGGGTTTGGTCGGGGCAGTTGATGTGATCAAGTGCGACGGCGGGAACGTTCAGGCCTTCATAGGCGGTGCCATAGGCGGCGGCGCGGTGGTTGCGGATGACGCGGAGCATGTGGCTTGCGTTGCGCTGATAGCCGGAGAAGGGGCCGAGTTCCTTGGCGATCTCGGCGGAGGTGGCATAGGTGACGCCGGTCATCAGGGCCGTCAGGGCACCGCAAAGGGCGCGGCCTTCGACGGAGTCATAGCCAAGGCCCATGTTCATCAGAAGACCGCCGATATTGGCGTAACCCAGCCCCAGCGTGCGGAAATCATAGGACAGTTGGGCGATTTCCTTGGACGGGAATTGTGCCATCATGACTGAGATTTCCAGCGTGACGGTCCACAGGCGGGTGGCGTGGATGTAGCCTTCGGCGTCGAACTTGTGGTCCTTGTAAAAGGTCAGCAGGTTCATCGAGGCCAGGTTGCAGGCGGTATCGTCCAGGAACATGTATTCCGAGCAGGGGTTTGACCCGCGGATCGCGCCGTCTTCGGGGCAGGTGTGCCATGCGTTGACGGTGTCGTGGAATTGAATGCCGGGGTCGGCGCAGGCCCATGCGGCGTGGCCGACGTTATCCCACAGGTCGCGCGCCTTGACGGTTTTGGACACCTTGCCATCGGTGCGGCGGATGAGGGCCCAATCGGCATCATCCTTGACGGCCTGCAGGAAGGCATCGGTCACACGGACCGAGTTGTTGGAGTTCTGGCCGGAGACGGAGATATAAGCCTCGGAATCCCAGTCCACGTCATAGGTGGGGAATTCGATCGAGGTGAAGCCCTGACGTGCGTATTGCAGCACGCGGTTGGTGTAAGTATCGGGGATCATGGCCTTTTTTGCGGCGCGGATCGCGGTTTTCAGGGCGGGGTTCTTCGTTGCGTCGGTGGCATCGGCAATCGCGCCGTCCCAGCCCTTGATGGCAGCGAAGATGTCATTCAGGCGGGCCTCATGCGCCTTGGAGCCGGCGACGAGGGAGGCCACCTTCTGCTCTTCGATGACCTTCCAGTTGATGAAGGCCTCCACATCCGGGTGATCCATATCGCAGATCACCATCTTGGCAGCCCGCCGCGTGGTGCCGCCGGATTTGATGGCGCCTGCAGCGCGGTCACCGATTTTCAGGAAGCCCATCAGGCCCGAGGATTTGCCGCCGCCCGAAAGTTTTTCGCCTTCACCGCGCAGGGAGGAGAAGTTGGTGCCGGTGCCGGAGCCGTATTTGAACAGGCGCGCCTCGCGCACCCAGAGGTCCATGATCCCACCATCACCGACAAGGTCATCCTTGACGGATTGGATAAAGCAGGCGTGAGGCTGGGGGTGCTCATAGGCGGAGGTGGATTTGGTCAGAACGCCCGTGGCGTGATCGACGTAGTAGTGGCCCTGTGACGGACCATCAATGCCATAGGCCCAGTGCAGGCCGGTGTTGAACCACTGCGGGCTGTTGGGCGCGGCCATCTGACGGGCCAGCATGTAGCGCATTTCGTCGTAATAGGCCTTGGCGTCAGCTTCGGTGGTGAAGTAGCCACCCTTCCAGCCCCAATAGGCCCAAGCGCCAGCAAGCCGATCAAACACCTGCTTGGCCGAGGTTTCACCGACATTGCGCTGATCAGCGGGCAATTCGGCCAGTGCGGCCTCATCAGGGACCGAGCGCCACAGGAAGGACGGCACGCCCTTTTCCTTGACGCGCTTGAGGCGGGCGGGCACGCCGGCCTTGCGGAAATACTTTTGCGCGATGACGTCAGAGGCGACCTGGCTCCAGCCTTCTGGCACTTCGACCGCGTCATTGCGGAACACGATTGTCCCGTCCGGATTGCGAATTTCAGAAACCGTGATGGTGAATGGCAACGCGCCGTATGCGCCGGCTTCCGCCGTCGTGAACTTCCGCTCGATCTTCATGCCCCGTCTCCCGTTTTTTGGTTTTGGGCTTTTGCCCAATATTGTCCCTCGTCCACGTGCGCCTGACAGCGACAGGCAACCATTCCGTCCCCTGCCGCTGCGAACGGTCACGGGTTTGGCGGCAGCGCGGCCGCCTTTCAGGATGGTTGGTCTTCGCTACCACCGGACCCACTACATCTTGTGGTGTCATCCGGCGCTGGATCAAACTGGAGTAATTTTTGGGGCGGAGCAAACGATTTTTTAACTGCCAACACCAGATTTTGCGCTTGACGGACGGTTTGACGCAGCCAGGCCACAAGGGATGGTTGGGGATAAGGTGGTGGGCGTTTCTGGGGGTGATCACGCCGCAGTGATTATGTCGTGATCCGATTTTCCAGCGGATCGGCCCACTTGGCCCGGGGCGCTGAGACCCGATGTGAAGAAGTTATCCACAGGATTGCGCCGATTCTGTGGGAAATTACCCGCGCAGGTTGATAAGCGCGATTCCCGCCCCAACCAACGCTGCGGCCACAATGAGGGCTGGCTGCAACGGTTCGGAAAAAAACATGCGGCCCAGAAGCAGGGAAAACACCGGCGTCAGGAAGGAAAAGCTGGCCACGGTGGCGACGGGATAGGTCGAAAGCAGCCAAAGCCAGGTGATAAAGCCGCCAGCGACGATGATGCTGGCCTGCACCAGCAGCAGAACCACATGAATCGGCGCGGGATCGCGCAGCAGCGGGCCAAAGGCGGGCGCTGCCAGCAACAGAATCGGCCCCGAAACCAGCACCATCCACAGCAACTGCCGCTCCGGCCCGGCAGCGGCCATCGCGGGCCTGCGCGCGACATAGGCGGTCGCGGCCCAGCCGATCGCCCCGCCAAGCGCGCAGAGATCCCCGACAAGTGACCCTGCCCCGGCCCCGCCGCCGCGGGATAGAATCGCCAGTGCCGTTCCGGCGAATGCAAGCGCAAGGCCGATTGCCTTGCGCGGTGAAATCGGCGCGTTCAACCCATAATGGGCCATCACGGCAAACCAGAGCGGCATCGAATAGAAGATGACCGAGGCGCGGCCCAATGTGGTCAGGTCAAGCGCAAGGAACAGGAAGATGAACTCGACGGAAAACATCGCGCCGATCAGCAGACCGGGACGCAGCATTGCGGGCGTCAGATCAAGGGTAATGCTGCGATAACGCATCCAGGCGATGACAAATCCCACGGCGAGGACAGAGCGCAACCCGGCAAAGAAAACCGGCTGCAGGCCCTGATTGGTGAACTTGATGATCACCTGATTGACGGAAAACAGCAGAGTGACCCCAAGAAGAACGGCAAGACCGGGGGCATCAAGCGCAGATTTGCGGGGCATCGGGGCCTTTCGGGCAGGCTGGGGCGGGTATGGTGCAGGCACGCTGTGCCGGGATGGCAGCAAAGGTCAAGCCCTGCCCCGACTGTTGCCCCGACCGGCGGTGTTGGGCTGTCAAGGTCTGCCGATGGTGGGAATTCCCATTGACCGTGCCGCATGGCGCCTGTCAGGTGAAGGCAAGACGTATCGCAGCACAGGGGAAAAGTGCCATGGGATTGATGAAAACGCTGGTCAACGTCGCAGTTGGCGTGGCGATCGCCAAGGGCGTACAGGCCATGACGGGTGGGCGCAGCCGCGGCACGACACGCACGGCAGGTAATGGCGGTGGCCTTGGGGGCGCGCTGAATGACATGCTGACCGGCGGCGCGGGCGGGCGGCAGCCCGGCCGGGGAACGCCGATGGGCCGGGGGGCGGATCGCGGCGGTCTCGAAGGCATGATGGACGATATCCTTGGCACCGGGCGCAGCACCGGCGGCGGGCGGACGGCAGGTGGTGCGGGAACCGGCACGCGCATTGGCGCGGGCGCTGGCACACGCGACACGGCACGCAACCCGCGCAAGAATGCGCCCAAAGGTGGCCTTGATGATCTGCTGACGGCCGGCGCAGGCAGCGGGCGCAGCAGTGCTGGCGGTGGCGGGCTGGGTGATCTGCTGGGGGGGCTTGCAGGTGGCCTTGCAGGCGGGGCCATCGGGGCCGCAACAGGCCCGCGCACCCTGCCGGAACCACGCGAGCGCGAAGAAACGCTTGAGGCCGCGGTCCTTTTGCGCTGCATGGTGCAGGCGGCAAAATGCGATGGCGATCTGGGTGAAGACGAAAAGGCCAAGTTGATGGAGGCCATGGGCGATGCATCCAAGGCCGAAATCGACTTTGTGAATGCCGAACTTGCGGCGCCCGTCGATGTCGATGCGCTGGCCCGGCAGATCCCGAACGGAATGGAAGAAAAGGCCTATCTGGTGTCGCTGATGGCCATTGATCTGGACCAACAGGCCGAGGCCGAGTATCTGCACCGGCTGGCCTCGGCACTGGAACTGTCCCCGGCCGAGGTGAATGCCCTGCATGATCGTCTCGAAGCACCGCATATCTATAACTGACCGCGCAATCGCGAATTGATTGTGTGCAGGGGATGGGCAATATTGCCCATCCGACGCGCGAAGGACTGCTTGCATGGCCACTGACATCATTGCCCGCTGCGCGGCCAAAGGCCTGCGTATGACAGATCAGCGGCGAATCGTGGCGCGGGTGATCGGCGCGGCCGAAGACCACCCGGATGTGGAAGAGTTGTTTTCGCGCGCGGCGCAGGTTGATCCGCGGATATCGCTGGCAACGGTCTACCGCACAGTCAAGCTGTTCGAAGAGGCCGGTATTCTGGAGAGGCTGGAATTCGGCGACGGACGCGCGCGCTATGAAGATGCCGAACGTGATCACCATGACCATCTGATCGATGTGAATACCGGTGAAGTGATCGAATTTGTCGACCCCGACATCGAGGCCCTGCAGGAACGCATCGCGGCGCGGCTGGGCTATCGGCTGATCGGGCACAGGCTTGAACTGCTGGGCGTTCCGGTCAAGAAATGACCGACAACCAGCGCGGCATGCTGTTGATGACGCTGGCCATGGCCGGCTTTGCGGTCTCGGATGCAATGCTGAAACAGGTGGCCGCCGAAATGCCGATGGGTCAGGTGCTTCTGGCCTTTGGCGGCGGCGGTGCGTTGCTGTTGTCACTCATCGCGCGGGCGCAGCGGCAGCAGATCTGGACGGCAGAGGTGTTGCACCCCGCCGTTGTGTTGCGCAACCTCGCCGAGGTCGCCGGCACGTTTTGCATTGTCACGGCGCTGGCCTTGCTGCCTTTGACCACAGCCACCACCATTATGCAGGCGACCCCGATTGCCTACCTTGCCGCGGCTGCGGTTTTTCTGCGCGAACCGGTTGGCTGGCGGCGCTGGATGGCGATTCTGCTCGGTTTTGTCGGGGTGCTTGTCGTGATCCAGCCCTGGAATGCCCGGTTTGACCCGGCCGCCATCTGGGCTGTCGGTGGCGTTGTCGCGCTGTGCATCCGGGATATTGCCACACGCAATCTGCCGCCGCAGATCAGCAACCTCTGCCTGTCAATCTGGGCTTATGCAGCACTTGTCCCGTTGGCGCTGGTGCTCCTCTGGCTGGGCGAACCAGCCGTGACCGCCACTTTGCAACAGCAGATCTGGTTGGGCACCGCCGTTTTCTTCGGTGTCTCGGCCTATTGGTGCATCACCGGCGCGCTGCGCACGGGTGCGGTCGGGGTTGTCACCCCGTTCCGCTATACGCGCATGCTGTTTGGCGTCGCCATCGGCCTTGCGTTCTTTGACGAATCGCTGACGCTGCCAGTCGTCATCGGTGCGGCCATGATCCTGACGGCGGGTCTTTATACAGTCTGGTGCGAGACGCAGGGACAGCACACCCTTCCCACCGGGAAAGCATCGGGGTAAGGACAACCAAACCGCATCAGAACAGGGACCTGCCATGAGCACGATCATCGACATTCACGCCCGCGAAATCCTCGATAGCCGGGGCAACCCGACGGTCGAGGTGGATGTGACACTGGAAAGCGGTGCCATGGGCCGCGCGGCGGTGCCATCGGGTGCATCCACGGGCGCGCATGAGGCGAATGAACGCCGCGATGGCGACAAGAACCGCTACAAGGGCAAGGGTGTGCTGGAGGCCGTGGCGGCCGTGAATGGCGAACTGGCGGAAGAGCTGGTGGGCTTTGATGCGACCGAACAGGTGGGCATCGACCGCACGATGATCGAAATGGACGGCACGCCGAACAAATCGCGTCTGGGGGCCAATGCCATTCTGGGCGTGTCTTTGGCGGTGGCAAAAGCTGCGGCGGAATACACGGCGCAACCGCTGTACCGTTATATCGGCGGCACAAGCGCGCGTGTCTTGCCCGTGCCGATGATGAACATCATCAACGGCGGCGAACATGCGGATAACCCGATTGATATTCAGGAATTCATGATCATGCCGGTGGGCGCGGACAATATCCGTGATGCCGTGCGCATGGGGTCAGAAGTGTTCCACACGCTCAAGAAAGAACTGCAGGCGGCGGGGCATAACACGGGGATCGGCGATGAGGGCGGCTTTGCGCCTAACTTGAATTCCGCCCGCGATGCGCTTGATTTCATTCTGAAATCCATCGAAAAAGCGGGCTACAAGCCGGGTGAGGACATCTATCTGGCCCTGGATTGCGCGGCCACGGAATACTTCAAGGGCGGCAAGTACGAGATGAAAGGCGAAGGCAAAAGCCTGACCGTCGCCCAGAACGTTGATTTCCTTGCTGGACTGGCCGCCGATTACCCGATCATCAGCATCGAGGATGGCTGTTCCGAGGATGACTGGGAAGGCTGGAAAATGCTGACGGATCGTCTGGGCGGCAAGATCCAGCTGGTGGGCGATGATCTGTTTGTGACCAACCCGCGCCGTCTTGCCGAAGGCATCAAGGCCGGCTGCGCCAACTCGATGCTGGTAAAAGTCAATCAGATCGGCACCTTGACGGAAACTCTTCAA
>JALOSO010000285.1 GCA_025458385.1 Paracoccaceae bacterium
CGGGGCCGCACGGATGTGCCAAAGATCGTGGACTGGTACATGGACGGCAAGATCGAGATTGACCCGATGATCACGCATATCCTGCCCTTGGAGCGGATCAACGAAGGCTTCGATCTGATGCACCGGGGCGAAAGCATTCGGTCAGTGGTGGTGTATTAGGTGGCGCGTCGTCTGGCAATTCTGGCGGGCATGTGGATGGCAGGGCCCGCCTGCGGAGAGCCGGTCTTGCTCAAATTCGTCCACGACAAGGATCAGTTGGCCTTTGCTGCCGAAGATGTCAGCAGAACCACAATGACGCTGGACAGCCTTAACAAGCCTGCCATTGCGGTCGTCCTTGGGGATGGGGCAACCGATGCGTTCCGTGCCTTCACCGCACAGCGAATAGGTCAGCAGTTTCAGGTGTTTGTTTGCGATGTCCTGGTCGTAACTCCCGTGATTCAAGCGCCGGTTGAGGGCGGGCAATTGTTACTGACGGGACCGGTTCTTGAAGATGACAAGGTTCTGCGGAACAAGCTGATGGTGCGGTCATGTCAGTGAAGCGGCTTGCGCGCGATGAAACCAACCTCCTTGCGGTTCTGATCGATGCCGACAACGTGCTGGCCCGGCATGCCGAGGCGATATTGAAGGAAATCGGCACCATAGGTGAGCCCGCCTTGCGCCGCGTCTATGGTGATTGGTCGAGTTCGCAGCTGGCAGGCTGGAAGGCCAAGGCCCGTGATCTGGGGCTGGTCATGCATCAGCAATCGGCCAATACCAAAGGCAAGAACGCCTCGGACATCGGGCTGGTGATTGATGCCATGGATATCCTGCATGCGGGCAAGTTCGATGGCTTTGTGCTGGTGTCGTCCGACAGTGACTTTACCCGCCTTGCCAGCCGCATCCGTGAAGAAGGGCTGGAGGTGGTGGGCATCGGCGAGGCGAAAACGCCGGAATCCCTGCGCAAGGTCTGCAACCGGTTCATCCTGATCGAAAACATCGTGGCCGAGGGTGAGCCGGAACCAGAGGCCAAACCCGCCACCGCAGCCCCTGCCAAGGTGGCCAAGCCTGATGCACCGCCCCCTGCACCCAGCAAGAAGCCTGCAATCGAGGCTATTCCGCTGATCGTGAAGGCGATGAAAACCATTGATCCGGATGGCGAGTGGTTCTCACTGGGCCAGATCGGCCAGTACATGGTCCGCGCCGACCCGGATTTTGACAGCCGCACCTATGGCGCGGCCAAACTGTCGGACCTGATCAAGGGCCTGCCGAAACGGTTCGAGGTGAAAAAGGACGGCAACCACTGGCTGGTGCGCGATATTGCGTGACAGCATGATCAACCGAGTTGTGCACTTGGACCGAAGCGCGTCGCGCCGGGTGGGGAGTTTGAGCGGCCCCCTGTCACCGCGCGCAACATTGATCTGGGCTGACAGGGCATGAACGGGGCCACCACGCTTGTCCGTACGCTTCTGAACTCCGGCATCACCACATGTTTTGCCAACCCCGGCACGTCCGAGATGCACTTTGTGGCGGCCCTTGATGCCCACCCTGACATGCGCTGCATTCTGTGCCTGTTCGAAGGCGGTGTGACGGGGGCCGCGGATGGCTATTACCGCATGACCGGGCAGATTGCGGCCAGCCTTCTGCACCTTGCGCCCGGTTTTGCCAATGGCTTTGCCAATCTGCACAATGCGCGCAAGGCGCGTTCGGCCATGCTGACGATCATGGGCGAGCATGCGACCTATCATCGGCAACATGAAAGCCCGCTGAAGGGTGACACGGTCGGTGTCGCAAGTGCCATTTCACACCATGTCACCCTGTCACCTGATGCCGCAAGGGTCGCCGCAGATGGCGCTGCCGCCATCACTGCCGCCCGCAGCAACGGCGGGCAAGTGGCGACCCTGATCCTGCCTGCTGATACCGCATGGAACGCGGCGGACGGGGCAGCCGTGGCGGCCCCGCCGTCTGTTCTGGAAAGACCCACGGCGCAGGCCATTGCAGAGGCGGCCGAAACCCTGCGCCAGCCCGGTGCCGTGCTGATGGTAGATGGCCCGGCCCTGCGGCGCCCGCTGGCGGACCTTGCCAGTGCCATTGCCGCCACCACGGGCGCGCGGCTGATGTGCCCCTACTTTGTTGCCCGCATTGAACGTGGCGCGGGCACGGTGCCGTTTGCGCCGCTGCGCTATCCGGTGGATGAGAATGTGGCCCTGCTTGCCGGTTCCAAAGCCATGGTGCTGATTGGCGCGGGCGTGCCCACGGCCTTTTTCGCCTATCCCGGCAAGCCCAGCCTGCCTGCGCCTGAAGATTGCCAGATCCTGTCGCTTTGCACGCCCGAGATGGACGTGGCCTATACGCTTCAGGCGCTGGCCGCGGGTTTGGGGGCCGCCACCCCCCTGCCTGTCACCCCGCTTGCCCTTCCCCCGGCCCCATCAGGGGCCATCACGTTGGAAAAGCTGGGGCAGGCCATTGCCCATCACATGCCCGAGGACGCTGTGGTGGTCGAGGAAGCCATCACCTCGGCCCGCCCGCTGATAGATGCGACGCGGCATGCCCGCACGCATGATTGGCTGTGCCTGATGGGCGGGGCGATTGGTGACGGGTTGCCCGTGGCCACCGGGGCCGCCGTAGGTGCGCCACACCGCAAGATCATCACCCTGCAGGCAGATGGGTCTGGCATGTACACGCTGCAGTCGCTGTGGACCATGGCCCGCGAACGCCTTGATGTCATTGTCATCATTCTTGCCAATGACGGCTACCGCACCCTGCACAGGGAAATGGCCAATGTCGGTGTTGACCGGGTGGGGGCCAATGCCTTGCGGATGTTTGATGTGGTGGAACCGCGCCTTGATTGGGTTGCGCTGGCCCGCGGGCATGGCGTGCAAGGCGTGGCCGTGCAAGATATGGCGCAGTTCAACGCGGCCTTTGCCCATGCCTTGGCAACCCCCGGCCCATATTTGATTGCGGTGCCCTGCTAGGCGTGGCCTGCCGGTCTGGCCGGGGAAATCTGCGCTGAAATTCACGCAAATTTAATCCTGTAATCACGACTGACCCCGCAGCCAAAGGCAATAGTTGCCCCGTGGGGTGGCCGGTTGACGACAATCACCCCGCATCATTTCAGCACTGTCACACCGCAATTTTGAGGTTGATCATGTCTATTCGCACCGCCCTTGCGATGGCTGCGCTTGCTGCGACTGCGGTTGCGCTTGCGCCCCGTATCGCCACCGCCGATTGTGCCGATCTGGCGCTGGTTCTGGCGATTGACAGTTCCGGCAGCGTCGACGCCGCCGAAGATTCGCTGCAGCGCACCGGTTATGCTGCCGCATTCTCGGATCCGACGGTGCAGGCCGCGCTGCAGGCTGCGGGCGTTGTCGATGTTGCCCTTGTGTTGTGGGGTGACTCGGAAATGGCCCCGCAGGTCTTTCCCTGGCAACGGATCGCCGGCCCCGCCGATGTGCCCGCAGTCGCCACCACGCTGCTGCAGGCCCCGCGGCGGGTCACCGGCAATACCGGAATTGGCAGTGGCGTGATGGCGGGGCTTGATCTGCTGTCGGCGCATTGCGGTCTGCGGCAGGTGATCAATGTCTCGGGCGACGGGATCGAATCGCAAAGTCCGACAACCCGGCGGCACGTGACACTTGTGGCAGCGCGGGCGCGGGCATTCGAGATGGGTGTAACGATCAATGCGCTGGCCATCACGGATGACACCGCCGATCTT
>JALOSO010000047.1 GCA_025458385.1 Paracoccaceae bacterium
GCGATTGTCGGGGCCGGGGGGATTGGCTTTGATGTGGCGGAATTCCTTGTGCAGGCCGGTGACAGCGCAACCTTGCACCCCGCGGAATGGCGGGCGGAATGGGGTGTGGGTGATCCGGCAGAAGTGCGTGGCGGGCTGGTCGACCCGGCGCCTGAACCAGCCGCGCGCGCTGTGCATCTGTTGCAGCGTAAGGACGGGCGTCCGGGCAAGGGCCTTGGCAAGACGACGGGCTGGATTCACCGGGCGGCCCTGGCGGCGCGGCAGGTACAGATGCGCGGAGGGGTGAATTACGAAGCGATCACGGCTGAGGGTATTCTGCTGTCCGAGGGGCCGGGCCGGGAAAACCCGACATTGCTGGTGGTGGACACGGTTGTGTTATGTGCAGGCCAGGTGCCCGACCGGGCCTTGGCCGACCAGCTGACCGCTGCGGGCATTGCCCATCATGTCATTGGCGGGGCAGATGTTGCTGCCGAACTGGATGCCAAGCGCGCCATCGATCAGGGCGCGCGGCTGGCGGCGGTCCTGTAGGGGCGGCAAAGGGGGTGGGGAGACCCCCTTTGCAACTTTAGGCCTGTGCGGGCTGGGGTGCCTTGCACGGGCCCGAAGGCCGTTACTGCGCGGCGGGCAGCAAGCCGTCTGCAAGGGCTGCGGCCAGTTCGGCCTGATCCACGGCGCCATCGGCATTGGCGTCGATTGACGCAAAGCCCTCGGCGGTCAGATCAGGATAGGCCACCACAAGCTCGTCAAGCGACCAGGTGCCGTTGCCATCGGTATCGGCAATCTCGGGTGCGGCGGCATCCTGGGCGATTGCGGCCATCGTGCCAAGGCCAAGAACCGCTGCAAGCAGAAGTGAGATCCGTTTCATATGGGTCGTCCTTTCGGTTGACGGGCGGCCAGCTGCCGCCCTGCAACTGACCTAGGCAATCGCGAAAGGATGTTCCAGACACCTTGCTGTTTTCCCAAAAAACCCGGCTGAAACCTGTATGATTCGGCGGTTTCGCAGAACATTTTTCTGCCGACCCGTGGGGTGCAGGCAGAAAGCCGCAGGTCCAGAATGCCCGGATCAGCGTGCCGCCGCCTGTTTCCCCGCCTTCAACGATCCGCCGTAATACCCCGGACTTGTCGCGTCGTGAACGCAATCCTGCCAGATTTGGGGATCAAACCGGTGTTCGAACCCTCAACGTCTGCCAGAGGAAAACAATGGATCGACTTACAGAGATGGAGGCCTTTGCCACGGTTGTGGATCAAGGCGGCTTCACCGACGCGGCTAAGAAAATGGGGATTTCGAAGTCGGCGGTGTCTAAACATGTGTCTGCTCTGGAGGCGCGCTTGGGGGCGCGGTTGCTGAACCGGACAACGCGGCGTGTGTCGCCCACGGAAATCGGCCTTGCCTATTATGACCGCGCACGCCGTGTGCTGAATGATGCAGGTGAGGCGGATGCGCTTGTCACATCGATGCAATCGGCGCCTTCGGGGCTGTTGCGCATTTCGGTGGCGACGGATTTCGGGGTGAACCTTCTGTCGCCGATCCTGGGGGATTTCCTGCTGGAATACCCGGATATCACGGTGAACATGGTCTTGAACAACCGCTATGTCGAACTGATTTCCGAAGGCTTTGACATGGCGATCCGTGTGGGAGAGCTGGAAGACAGCAGCCTGCGGGCACGCAAGCTGACGGATACGACAAAGCGGATGATCGGCTCGCCGTCGTATTTCCAGAAATTCGGGCGGCCGATGAAGATTGATGATCTGAATGATCACAAGCTGCTGCACTACAGCAATCAGGCCAATGGCAACGTGTGGAAGATCACGGCACCTTCGGGTGAAAAGCGGCAGGTGCGCACGGCTGGCTGGCTGACGGTGAATGACGGGCAATCGCTGTTGAATGCGGCGGTATCGGGTCTGGGCATCGCCTATCTGCCATCGTTCCTTTATGCGGATGCGATGAAGGAAGGGCTGGTGGAAGAGGCCATTCCGGGCCTGCCGGTTGAGGTGCTGGGCATCTATGCGGTCTATCCGCCGGGGCGGTTCACGCAGCCCAAGGTGCGCGCCTTCATCGATTTCCTTGCGCGGCGGTATATGGACAAGGGGCCAGACATCTGGTGATCCGTTCCGTTGTGGCAGAGGGGGCTGCGGTCGTGGGGGCCGCAGCCCTTTTTGCTTTTGCGGGTTGCGCAGGTGGCGGCCAAGGGCATGGGCATCCTGCGACATCCAGAAGGGCTGGCTTTCAGGCTGTCGGAAATCGGTGGTCGCTGCGCCTTTTGGGATCACTGGGTATTCGTCAGCATCACCTCGACCCGCCGGTTTGACGTGCGACCCTCGGGTGAAAGGTTGCTTGCACGCGGGGAAAGAAAGCCCACGCCCTGTGCATCGATCTGGGCGGGGGGAAGATCATACTGGTCGATCAAGGTGCGGCGGACCGATTCCGCGCGGCGGCGTGACAAGGCGATATTTGCATCCAGCCCGCCAGAGGCATCGGTGTGGCCGACAAGGGTGATCCGGCGATCAGGGTTGGCCTGCAGATAGGCGGCGATCCCGGCCAGCGATGCATAGGTGCCCGGTGCGAGGGTAGCAGCACCCGAGGGAAAGTTCAGATCATCCAGCGCCAGTGCGCCGCCGGTTTCAAGGCGCAGGGCAATCGGGCCGGTCGCGGTTGCGATGGCCGGGGGTAGAGAGGGGGTGCCGGGCGTGATCGGACCGGTCGGGCGGGGGGCGGCGGGGGTGGTTGCGCCGGATACAGGCGCGTCTGCGGGGTTTGCCGATTGGCTGATGCGCGACACCTGCACAAACCCGGCATTGGCCGAGCGTGAGATCACGATCATCACGGCCTCAACCCCGGATGGTATGGATCGTTCGGCGGCAAGATAACGATAATCGGCAAGATCGACATGCATGGCCGGTTCCGGCAGCAGATCAAGGTCGTAGCGAAAGTCAAAGCCGCCGCAAAGGGGGGCTTCGCAGCTGTAGATCAGCTGAAAACCGTCGGCCAGCAGCTGCGCGCGCAGCGGTGCAAGCATTTCCAGCGTCGTCAGTCGCGCATCCAGCCTGTAAGCCGTCTGGGACAAAGCGCCTTCGATCAGCCGCAGCGCGGTGCCTGTTCCGGCCTGCCAGGGGCCGGTTGCCAGCGCAAGTGAAGCGGCAGGGCTGCTGGTTTCGGCGGTGACAACGGTTGGCGCGGGAAACGGCAGCGTCTGCGCCGCCAGCGCCAGTGGCATTGTCAGCAGCAAGCCGGCCAGCGGGGTGATCCACCGGTTACGCATCGGCGCCCGGGCCCTGTTCAGACTGGCGATAGTGATACTGTGCCACAGGTTTCATGCCGCACTTTTCATACAGGGCGCGGGCCGCGCTGTTCTGCGTGGTCACCACAAGCGACAGGGTATGGCCGCCCATTTCGCGCGTCCATTGTGCCGCAGCCGCAAGCAGGTTCTGCCCTGTTCCCTGTTTGCGCTGGCTGGGGGAAACCTCCAGCGCATGCAGCATTGCGGTCTGCCCCTGCATGGCAACAAAGGCCGCGCCGGTGACCCGATCGTGGCTGCGGGCGATCAGGGCGGTGCGGGGGCCGCTTGCGCGGTGCATGACGGCCAGACGCGCGGCATCAATTCCGCCCTCTGCCCAGACAGCCTCGGCCACGGCAAGCGGCGGCCAATGGGCAAAGGTTGTCATCCAGGGCGGGGGTGGCAGCGCATCGGCCGCAATGGCATAGGCGACCACCGGGTCAATCAGCCGGTACCCACGTTCGACAAGTGCCGCATCAAGCGCGGCGTCCAAGGCCCCGCGGATCAGGAATAAGGGCTGCTGGTGGCCATGGCGCATGGCTTGTTCGGCAGCATCAATCGCCCCGGCACTGCAAGGCCCCGTGGCCAGCGCCGCCGACACGCGTTTGCCGCCACCCGCCCCATCCTGCAGGGTAATCGGGCCGCAGGGGCGTTGCCCAGCCGGGGGCCAGGTTGCGGCCAGTGTCGCAAACACCTCGGCCTCGGTCATCCGAACAAATCCTGCAACCGGGCCATCGCGCTGTTCAGACGGGTGGCATCAGTGCCGCGGATCACCAGATGCGTGCCATGCGCCCCATTCAGGGTAAAGGGATAGGATCCCATCGAAAGATCCGGAAAATCCGCAGCCAGCGCCCCAAAGGGCCCGGCAATCTCGCCCTCGCCCCGGTTGACGCGCAGCGACTGTGACAGCAGCGGATCGCCCCCCGTCAGCGCAGGCAGCACGCCGGCCACCATCGCCTCAAAGATCCGGGGCACACCCGCCATCACATGCACATTGCCAAGCGTAAAGCCGGGCGCTGTACTGACCGGGTTGTCAATCAGCGTCGCACCGTCCGGGATCCGCGCCATCCGCTGTCGCGCGGCGTTGAAGGGCAGGCCGGCCCGGTCATAATGCGCCTGCAGCAGCGCCATCGCATCGGCCCTGTGGGTAATGGCCACACCAAAGGCGGCCGCAATTGCATCGGCTGTGATGTCATCATGTGTGGGGCCGATGCCGCCCGAGGTGAAGACATGATCCCAGGCCCCGCGCAGGGCATTGACGGCGGCGATGATTGCGGGCTGGTCATCGGCCACCACACGCGCCTCCATCAGCCGGATGCCGCGCGCCGTCAGGGCCTGCGCAAGATGGTTGGTGTTGGTGTCGCGCGTGCGGCCCGACAGGATTTCGTCCCCGATGACAAGCATGGCTGCAGTAGGGTTCGACATGGGGCGGGCTCCGGTCTGTTGCATCCCGGTATAGGCGCGAAGCGCGCGGCGACAAAAGTGGAATATGCCCGCATCCTGACAGCATCGGCAAAAATCCTGCCAGCGCCGCGCCGCTGCAGATCAGGTCAGGTCAGTTCGTCTTGCGTGTCGGCATGAAGGGCAAGGGTGCCACGGGAACACCATCGGCGATCAGGGCGCGCGCCTCATCTGCGCCCGCCTCGCCATAGATCGGCCGTTCGGGTGCGGTTCCGGTATGGATGGCGCGTGCCTCGGCCGCGAAATCGGTGCCAACATAATCGGCCTCGGCCTCGACCTTGGCGCGCAGCGCGGCAAGCGCCGTCTCTTGCGCGGTGCGGGCCGCGGCAAGCCCCCTTGGGGTTGCATTGCTGCTGCTGACGGCAGGGGCCATCAATGCCTTGGTTACGGCGGCCGATCCGCAATGCGCGCACAGGACGTGGCCAGCGGCGGTCAGGCTGTCAAATACATGGGCAGACTGGAACCAGCCATCGAAAGCATGGCCCTGATCACATGTCAGATCGTAACGGATCATCGCGCACCCCTGTTGCGCCGCTGACTTAGGCGATTGCGCGCCAACATCAAGAACCGTAGCCCGGCAAGACCACCGTGCCATCGCCCACGGCGGCCAGAAGGTTGCGCAACTCGGCCTCGGCGACCTTGCGCGCGGCCTTCTCGGCCGTGAACCATTTGCGGCGGCGTTCCTTGCGTTCGGGAAAGCGCCGCGCAAGCCCTGCAACCCGCAGCGCATAGACCGAGACCATGCAGGGTTGCGCCTGACCCGGGGCGAGAACCTTGTCATAGCCAAACAGGCCCAAGACCTCGGGCGTGATGCGGCCTTCGACACCGGCCTCTTCCCAAGCCTCCCGTGCGGCGGTTTCAGCGGCGGTGCAACCGGACATCGGCCAGCCCTTGGGCAAGACCCAGCGTCCGGTGTCGCGACTGGTGATCAGCAGCACCTGCACCTGATCGCGGTGCTTGCGCCAGCACAGGGCGGCAACCTGGGTTGATGGTCCGTCTGTCACGGCTGCAAAATGTCGGCTTTTCATCTGCGATATGGTTCCCGTTGCCGCCCGGCTTATCTGCCGGATCAGCGCCTTGCCTGCGGGCATTGTGCCACAAACCGGCGGTTTCCGACAGCATATTCCGTTCTGCTGCACAAAGCTGCCATGGGAAATTGACGCCGCTTGCATCAAGATTAGGTTAATGGCCACGGCGGTGCAAAGGGGGCAGCGGATGTTGATACGGTCACACATGCCGGCGGCAGGGCAGGCAAAGGCGAAAGCGGCGGTTGAAAGGCCGACGCTCGGTGCCCTTGTTGCGGCCTTCTGGTTGATCCTGCTCATGGCCGCGCTGGTGCCTGTGCAGGCGCGGGCGGGCTTTACCTTTGACTCGATCGACGGCGGGAAGATCGACCTTGACGATTTCCGCGGCAAGCCGGTGTTGGTTGTCAACACCGCCAGCCTGTGCGGCTTTGCGGGCCAGTATGATGATCTGCAGACCCTGCATGACACCTATGGGGCCAAGGGCCTTTTGGTGCTGGCCGTGCCGTCTGCAGATTTCGAACAGGAACTGGCGGATGAGGCGGCGGTCAAGGAATACTGTGCCGTCAACTTTGATCTGACCATGCCGATGACGGCGATCACCCCGGTCACGGGGGCTGCGGCGCATCCGTTCTATGCGATGCTGCGTGACATCTATGGCTTTGAACCGGCTTGGAATTTCAACAAGGTGCTGATCGGCCCCGATGGTGGGCTTGTCGAAAGCTGGGGTGCGGGCGTGAACCCGACCTCGACACGCGTGATCCGGCGGATCGAGGCGCTGCTGAACTGACAGCGCCGGTTTTCATCGGGTCCGAGATTTACCGCGGATCAAGCTACGGCGGCGCGCATCCGCTGCGCGTGCCGCGTGTCTCAACGGTCATGGACCTGTGCCGCACGCTGGACTGGCTGCCCCCCGCGCAGTTCCGCATCAGCCCCCGGGCCAAACCGGCCGCGCTGGCACTGTTTCATACGCCAGCCTATGTGGCGGCCTTGCAGCGGGTGGAAGAAACACAATTGGCCACGGCACATGACCGTGACAGGCATGGCCTTGGCACGCTTTCAAACCCGGTCTTTGCCGAAATGTTCCGCAGACCTGCCACCGGTGCGGGCGGGGTGATGCTGGCGGCGGAAATGCTGCGCGATGCGGGAATCGTACATGTGCCGGGCGGCGGCACGCATCATGGGATGGCGGATCGGGCGAATGGCTTTTGCTACCTGAACGATCCGGTCCTGGCCCTGCTTGCGCTCCGGCGGCAGGGATTTCAACGTTTGGCTTATATTGATATTGATGCCCATCATGCCGATGGGGTTGAAGCCGCACTTGGGCTGGATGCAGACATCCTGATGATCTCGGTGCATGAGGAAAACCGCTGGCCCTTTACCGGGCTGATCGGGGATCAGGGGGCGGGCACGGTCTACAACCTGCCGGTGCCCCGCGGGTTCAATGACACGGAAATGCGCGCGGTGCTGGAAGGGTTGATCCTGCCGCGTGTGCAGGCGTTCAGGCCAGAGGTGATCGTCCTGCAATGCGGGGCTGATGCGCTGGAGGAAGATCCGCTGGCGCGCCTGTCGCTGTCGAACAACGCGCATTGGGCTGTGGTCAAGGCGCTGATGGCAATGACCGACAGGTTTCTGGTGTTGGGTGGCGGCGGGTATAATCCGTGGTCCGTGGGGCGCTGCTGGGCAGGTGTTTGGGCCACGCTGAACGGCATTGCGGCACCCGACCGGCTGCCAGATGGGGCAGAGGCCGTCTTGCGGGGGCTGTCGTGGAACGGTGGCAAGCGGGCAATGCCGGCCGCGCATATGTTCACGACGCTGCGGGATGCCCCACGGGAAGGGCCGCTGCGCGACGAGGTGCGGGGCCGTCTTGCCATTCTGGCCGCGCGATGACGCGGGCATTTCTGGCCTTGCCCTTGCCAGACCCTGTGCGCAACGCTTTGGCCGTGCAGCAGTTTCTGTTGCCACTGCCGCGCCGCGTGCCGGTCGAGGATTTCCACCTGACCCTGTGCTTTCTGGGCGACCGCGTGCCGGACCAAACGTTGCAGGCCCTGCACGAAACGCTGCAAACCCTGCGCCTGCCCGCGATCGAGATTACCTTGCAAGGTATTGGCCATTTCGGCGGTGCCAAACCCCGCGCGGTCTATGCGGCGGTGCAGGCGGACCCTGCGCTGGACCATGTGGCGGCGAAACTTGCCACTGCGGCACGGCGCGCGGGTTGCACGATCCCGCACACGCGCTTTGTGCCGCATGTGACGTTGGGCCGGTTCAACCGTCTGTTCCCCGAAGACCTGCCAAGGCTGGAGCGTGCGATTGTCGCGGGCGCTGCCTTCCGGCTGGCACCGTTTCAGGTGGCGGAGGTGACGCTTTTCGCCTCCACCCTCGGCGATCCGCCGCGCTATGACGCCCTTGCCACCTACCCCTTGGGCTGAGCGCGCGACCGGATCTCGTTCACCAATCCGGCAATATCGCCCGCGCCTTGCAGAACGACCCTTGCGTTGCTTGCCATCTGCGCCTGTCTTTCAGGCGTCATGCTGTTCAGGGCGCTGCTCAGCCCCGCCCCATCCGCAACACAAATGCAGCCTTCTGCGGCACGAAGCGTGGCGAAAACCTCGGCAAAGTTATGCAAGGATGGTCCTGCGATCAGTGCGGACCCTCGGACCACGGGTTCAAACGGAGTATGCCCGCCTTTGCCCTCAAAGCTGCCGCCAATGACCGTGACCCCAGCCGTTGTATACCATAAGTCCATCTCGCCTGTCGTGTCGGCCAGATACACAGGCTGGTCAGCCCGCAGCCCGTCCCCTGCACTGCGCTGACCAAATGCCAGCCCCCGCGCGCCAATCAGCCTTGCCACTTCTGCACCGCGTGCCGGATGCCGGGGTGCGATGATCAGATGGTCAAAACCTGCACGGTTCGCGACAAACGCGTCCAGCATCAGGGAATCTTCGCCAGCATGTGTCGATGCAGCCAGCACCGTGCGCGCCCGAGGCAAGGGGGCTGCCGCCATTCCTGCGACCGGCTGCACCAAAGCCTTCAGGTTCAGCCGCGCGCCAAGGGATGCAAGGGGCAGGCCAAGTGTCAGAAACCGCGACTCGGATGCGGCGTCTTGTGCGGATAGGTAGGTAACACCCTTGAGCATGTCGCGCATCAGCCCGCCAGCCACGCGCCACCGCCGGGCCGAGCGTTCCGACATCCGCGCGCCCACAACCATCACAGGCACACCCGCCGCACCTGCGGCGGCAAAGCGGGCAGGCCAGAATTCATTCTCGACCACGATCATGGCACGCGGCCGTAGTTGCGCCAACAGCCGGGCGGGCGCATGGGCTGTGTCAAAGGGGGCAAATCCTGCTGTCACGCCCGTCAGGCCCCAGCCTGCAACCAGCGCGCGGCCCGTCGCGGAATTCGTGGTGACATGCACGGGGCCTTCCTGCGCCAGCTCCGCAATCAACGCGCGTGCGGATGTCAGTTCACCCAGCGACGCGCCATGCACCCACCAGTCGGCCCTTTGCACTGGTGCCAGCCCCAGCCGCGCGCGCCACGTGCCCTTGGGCCAGCGACCTGTCAGGGTGGCCAGCAGCAGGAAGGGCAGGGCAAGCGCCATCAGCAGGCGGTACAGGATCAAGGGCTTTCCTTCGGCATTGCGCGACCTGCCTAAAGGGCTGCACCCGTTCCCGCAAGGGCCCCGCCTTCTTCTGCCACCGGCGGTTTGCGCCCGGGCCAATCCGTTGCAAGGTGCCAGCTTTGACCCATGGCCAGCACGCTGGCATCCGCACCCGTGCGCGCGATGATCTGCATGCCCATCGGCAGACCATTGGCCCCAAAACCGATGGGTATGTTCAGCGCGGGCAGTCCGATCAGGCTGACGGGAACGACAACCTCCATCCAGCGGTGATAGGTATCCATGGTGACGCCGTTGATGCTTTGCGGCCAGCGCCATTCCACCGGAAACGGCCAGACCTGCGCTGAGGGCATGATCAAGTAGTCGTGGGTTTCAAACAGCCGCGCCGCTTGGGCATACCAGCGCGATCGGATCACGCTGGCCGCATGCACTTGGGCAGCGGACAGATGCAGGCCCTGTTCGATCTCCCACAGGGTTTCGGGCTTGGTTTTCGCGCGTTTGGCGGGGTCGTCGTAAAGATCGCGCTTGCCGCCTGCGTTGAGCATGGCGCGCAGCGTCACCCATGCGTGCCACAGCTTTTCGGCGGGGAAGGGCGGGGGGATGGGGTCCACCACGCATCCCATGCCCTCAAACAAGCGCAGCGCACTTTCGCACAGGGAAAGGATGCCGGGTTCCAGCGCATAAGCCCCGCCCCAATCGCCCAGCCAACCGATGCGCTTGCCCTTTGGGTTCATCGTCAACTGTGCCGCGAAATCCGTTCCCGCCCGACCAAATGGCACCGCCGGATTCTCTCCCGCCTGTACGGTCAAAAGATGCGCTACATCCTCCACCGTGCGGCCCATCGGGCCTTCGGTGGCAAGCGTTGCCATGAAGGTATCCCCCTCGGCATCACCTGGCACAAGGCCCCATGTCGGGCGGAACCCATAGACATTGCAGAACGCCGCCGGGTTGCGCAAACTGCCCATCATGTCAGACCCATCCGCCACCGGCACCATCCGCGCGGCCAGCGCCGCCGCCGCCCCGCCCGATGATCCGCCCGCCGTGCGCGACCTGTCATAGGGGTTCAGCGTCGCCCCGAACACCGGGTTGAAACTGTTGCTGCCCTGCCCCCATTCCGGCACATTCGTCTTGCCGATGAAAATCGCCCCCGCCGCACGCATCCGTTCCGCCAGCAGATCATCCTTGCCCGGTACATGATCCGCATAAATCGCTGAACCCCAGGTTGTGCGCAGGCCCTTCGTCGCCACCAGATCCTTCACCGCAAAGGGCATGCCATGCAGCCAGCCCGCATGGGGCGCGTCATCCAGCCTGCGCGCCTCGGCCATCAGCACATCCGCATCGCGCAGCGACACGATGGCATTCAGTCCGGGGTTTACCGCCCGGATCTGCGCCAGATACGCTGCCATCACCTCTGAGGGTGCCAGATCACGCGCAGCAATCGCGCTGGCCAGATCGCTGGCACTCCGTTCAACCAACGCCACGCCGCACCTTTCAATGTCGTCAAAATATCCCACGGGGGGTGCGGGGGGTGTGAAACCCCCCGCTTCTTGCAGCGGGGTGCGGGGGGTGTGAAACCCCCCGCTTTTTGCAGCGGGGCGCAGGGGGTGTGCCCCCCCCCGCCTTTTCAGATCACTTCTGCAGTTCGGTCCAGATCGCCGTGATGTATTCCTGCGATTTGCCCGTGCAGGTTGGCAGGAACACGCCCGCCGCCGCAAATTCCGCCGGGATCACCACTTCTGGCGCTGTCTTCATGTCTTCCGGCATGAAGGGTTCCGACCCCGCAATCCCGTTCGCATAGCGCGCGAAGGCCGAGATCATCGCCGCGTTTTCCGGCACCATGATGAAATCAAGGAACTTGTAGGCCGCATCCACGTTCTGCGCATCCGACAGCAGCGCCACCGAATCCATGAACAACGGATAGCCTTCCTGCGGATAGCCATAGGCCACCGGCGGGTTGGCCAGACGTGCGCGCATGGTTGATCCGTTCCAGTTCACGCTCGCCGCCCAATCGTTGTTCGACAGCCGTTCGGTTGCACCATAATCCATGCTGATCCAGTCGGGCTTGGCCGCCAGCAGCAGATCGCGCGCCTTTTGCAGCACGGCGGTATCCTCAGAGCAGGGCTCGCCGCCGGCATACATCACGGCAAGGTTCACGATGTCGTTCATTTCCGGCACGACGTTGAT
The DNA here is from genome assembly GCA_025458385.1 of Paracoccaceae bacterium. GTDB lineage: Bacteria > Pseudomonadota > Alphaproteobacteria > Rhodobacterales > Rhodobacteraceae > JAAFHS01. Next base: position 11,559 of record JALOSO010000047.1, read on the forward strand.
CTTGCCCTTCAGTTCTTCCGGCACCTCAAGGAAAATTGCCGAGGTGTTTATATTTCCGGTATAGACTGACGTATTCACGGCCACGCCAGTGGAACCCCACTGCCACGGAATGGTATGCGCGCGGCCCGGATCCCATGACACGTCGCGCCATTCCGGGGCGATGTTGGCGTGGTTGGGCAGGCGCGCAAGGTCCAGTTGCTGGATCAGGCCTTTCTCAACCCAGATCGGCACATAGTTGGCCGATGGCACCACAAGGTCAAAGCCATGCCCGCCCGCCTCGATCTTGGCAAGCGCCACATCGTTGCTGTCATAATCGGTCACGGTCACCTTGATGCCCGTCTCGGCCTCGAACTTGGCCAGCAGTTCGGGGCTGGTATAGTTGCCCCAGTTATACAGGTTCAGCACCCCTTCGGCGCGGGCCAGGCCAGTGGTGGCCAGCAGCAGGGCGGTTGCAGTCAGCAGTCTTTTCATGTGGTCTCTCCCAGTTGTCAGTCTCGTTTACGGGTCAGCAGGAAAAAGGCGATCAGCAGCAGCACGGTGGCGGCCAGCAGGGCGGTGGAAATGGCGTTCACCTCGGGTGTGAAGGCCCGGCGCAACTGGCCCAGCATATAGGTGGACAGCGTATCCTGCCCGCCGGATTTGACGAATTCGGTGATGACCACATCGTCAAGGCTGATGACAAAGGCCAGCATCGCGCCCGCCATGATGCCGGGGGCCAGCAGCGGCAGCGTGACATGGCGGAAGGTCTGCCATGGGCTGGCATAGAGGTCGCTTGCGGCGGTCTCCAAAGACAGGTCCATGCCCTCCAGCCGCGCGCGGATGGGCAGATAGGCGAATGGCGTGCAGAAGGCGGCATGGGCAAGGATCAGGTAGCCAAGGCCCTGATAGCCCGACCATTCCTTGACCACGCCAAAGACGATCAGCAGGGCCACGGCAGTTACGATTTCGGGCACCATCAGGGGCTGGTTGATGACCACGTAGATGAAGGTCTGGCCCCGATAGGCCTTGCGCCGTGTTGTCCCAAGCGCGGCGGCGGTGGCCACAGCGGTGGCGATGGCGGCGGCGGAAACGGCGATGATCAGCGAATTGGCGGTGGCGGCCTTCACGGCATCATTATCCCATGCCTTGATATACCACTGCCAGGAAAACCCGCCCCATTCGGAAATCGAATTGGTGGCGTTAAAGCTGTAGGTCACCAGCGTGATGATCGGCAGATACAGCAGAACGAACGCGCCGATGGCGATGGTGGCAAAGCCGGGCAGGCGGGTGGCGGAAAAGGCGCGGTCAGCCATGTTGTGCGCCTTTACTGGAGGCGCGCACATAAAACAGCAGGGCGACCATGACAATGACCAGCAAGGTCACGCTGAGTGCGGCCCCCAGTGGCCAGTTGCGGCCTTGGGTGAACTGCAATTCGATGAAGTTGCCGATCATCATGTTCTTGCCGCCGCCTAAGATTCGCGGCGTGACATAGGCGCCGAGTGAGGGCACGAACACGAGGATCGACCCCGCCACGATGCCGGGCCGGGTGATGGGCAGGATGATGCGGCGCAGCACCTGCCAGCGGCCGGCGTAAAGGTCATAACCTGCCTCCAGCAGCCGCATGTCGAACCGGTCAATCGCGGCAAACAGCGGCAGCACCATCAGGGGCAGATAGACATAGGCCATGCCGATCAGCACGGCGAGGTCAGTGTAGATGATGCGCAGGGGCTCGGTGATCAGGCCCATGCCGATGAGGGCAGAGTTCAGGACGCCATCATTGCGGATCACCTCGTTGATGGCAAAGGTACGGATCAGCAGGTTGGTCCAGAACGGGAT
>JALOSO010000048.1 GCA_025458385.1 Paracoccaceae bacterium
GTGAAAAAGGGCGGGGGCACGCCGCGTGAATTCACGACGATCACGGTCACGGACGGCATTGCCATGGGGCATGAGGGGATGCGGTCATCCTTGGCCAGCCGCGATGCGATTGCCGATACGGTGGAACTGACCATGCGCGGGCATTGCTATGATGCGCTGGTGGGCCTTGCGGGCTGTGACAAATCCCTGCCGGGCATGATGATGGCGATGATCCGGCTGAACGTGCCAAGCGTGTTCATCTATGGGGGTTCGATCCTGCCGGGCCGGTATCAAGGCAAGGATATTACGGTGCAGGACATGTTCGAGGCCGTGGGCAAGGTGCAGGCGGGTGCGATGTCCGAGGCAGAGCTGGACATCATGGAGCGCGTGGCTTGCCCTTCATCAGGGGCGTGTGGGGCGCAGTATACAGCGAACACGATGGCTTGCGTTTCCGAAGCCATCGGGCTGGCCTTGCTGAATTCATCCGGCGCGCCTGCGCCCTACGAGTCCCGCGATCAGTATGGCGAGGCGTCGGGCGTGGCGGTGATGCACCTCATCGAAAAGAACATCCGCGCGCGGGATATCGTGACGCGCAAGTCACTGGAAAACGCGGCGCGGGTGGTGGCCTGCACCGGGGGAAGCACGAACGCAGCGCTGCACTTGCCTGCCATGGCGAATGAAGCAGGGATTGATTTCGATCTGTTCGATGTGGCCGATATCATGCGCGACACGCCCTACTTTGTGGACCTGCGGCCGGGTGGCAAATACGTGGCCAAGGACCTGTACGAGGTGGGCGGCGTACCGGTGGTGATGAAGGAACTGGCCAAGACAGGCCTGATGCATCTGGATTGCATGACGGCCTCGGGGCGGTCCTTGGGTGAGGAGCTGGACGAGATCAAGGGCGAGGCGGATGGGCGGGTGATTTATCCGGTGGCGACTCCGATCACCAAAACGGGCGGGGTTGTGGGGTTGAAGGGCAACCTGGCACCTGACGGTGCGATCGTGAAAGTGGCAGGGATGAGTGAAGCCGAACAGGTGTTCACCGGGCCTGCGCGGGTCTTTGAGTGTGAAGAAGATGCCTTCGCGGCGGTGAAGGCGCGGGAATACAAGGAAGGCGAGGTGATCGTCATCCGCAACGAAGGGCCAGCAGGCGGGCCGGGCATGCGCGAGATGCTGTCAACGACGGCAGCGTTAAGCGGACAAGGCAAGGGCAAGAAAGTGGCGCTGATCACGGACGGGCGGTTCAGCGGGGCCACACGCGGGTTCTGCGTGGGGCATGTGGGGCCAGAGGCGGCACACGGCGGGCCGATTGCCTTGTTGCAGAATGGCGATGTGATCACGCTGAACGCGCTGACGGGGGAATTGTCGGTGGCGCTGACGGATGCAGAACTGGCGGCGCGCAAGGCGCAGTGGAAAGGGCCACGCAAGACGGCCTACACATCGGGCGCGGTGCATAAATTCGCGCGGCTTGTGGGTGGCGCGCGCTATGGCGCCGTCACCCATCCGGGCGCGAAAGCGGAGAGCCATGTCTACATGGACCAGTGACAGCGCAGGCCCGCAGGTTACGCTGTCACGGCTGGCCTGCGCCCTGATCTGCCTTTGCCTTGCGGGCTGTGTCGCAGGCGGGGGCGGGGCGTTCTCACCCTCGCGCGTGGCCCCTGTTCTGGACGGTGCGCTGAACGTGGGCCTGCCCGCCGGGTATTGCATCGATCGTCGCGCCGGGCGCGAATCCGGGGACAGCGCCGTTGTTGTCATGGGCAAATGCCGCGACGATGCTGCCGCCGCCGCCGCCCTGCTGACCACGGCCATCGGGCCTGCCGGATCGGCCCGTGTGCTGGGGGGGGGTGGTGCCACACTCGCGGCCTATTTCACCTCGGATCAGGGACGCGCCGCGCTCAGCCGGTCTGGCCGGGCTGGCGCCGTTGAAATCGTACAGGCCAAGACGGTTGGTCCCGCCTTTGTCATGCGCATCCGTGACGCCGTCATTGGCGAATACTGGCGCGGTGTCGAACCGATTGCCGACCGCCTTGTCACCATCACCGTTGATTTGCCAGAGGGGTCAGCCGCCGATGGCGAAGACATCCTGGCGCAGGCCCTTGGCGCGATGCGGCAGGCAAACCCGACACCCAAAAGCCCCTGACCGGCACAGGCGCCCACGGGGTCGCCGCGCCACAACATATCCTTAGAGATATGGCTGTGACCTTGGGTGAAGTCTTTACTCTTTCTGGGCGATAAACATATCGTCGCCGGAACGGCAACAATCCGTCGATTGTTTCGCCAAGGGAACCAAAAGACCAGAATGCCCCAGAAGTTGTCCAAGATGTTCGACCGCATGCTGCAGCGCCGGGTGCAGCAGCGCTGGCAGGATGTGGCCGATGCGGCACCGGCGATGGACCTTGAACAACTGCGCGGGTTGCGCGGCCGCGCCCGCGCGCTGCGCCGGCATCTGGACCGGGTGATCCATCTGGCTGAACACCGGCTGGCACTGCCGGTCATCGGATCCAATGCCATGCGCAAGCCCCTTGGCACGGACTGGGCCTGGCGACCGATGATCTGGAATGGACCAATTCCCGCACCGGGCATGTCATCCGTGCCTGCCAAGGCCCAGGTCTGCGACGGCGCCACGCTGTTTCACGATTGCCGCCGGTCTGAACTGACCTTCCGCCAGGTGCGCAACACCCGCGAAGTGGACATCGCGCCCTTCGGTTTTCGGATGGATGTGTTCCGGTTTGACGGCTCTTTCCTGTCACTGGTGATCGATCTGCCGGAAGAGGCCGCACGCGGGTTGAAGCTTCGGCATCTGGTGCGGATGGATGTCATCGTCGAGATGGAAAAACCGTTGGAGATTTTCGCGCGGCTGAACGTGAAGCATGGGCCGAACGTGGAGCAGATCGTGCGGGAACTGCCGCTGAACCAGGAAGAGGTGATGGTCGAATTCGACCTGGCCTATTCCAAGATCAACGAAAAGCGGGTCGAGCGGCTGTGGATTGACCTGATCTTTGAAGGGCCGGAAATGAACCAGATCATCCTGCGCGATGTCACGTTCAGCCGCCGCCCGCGGGCGGAACTTTGATACGCAAAGGGGGCAAATGATGCTGACCAAGACCCGCATCCGGGCCGGCATATGGGAGGCCCTGCTGACCGGTGTGTCGGGCGAACCGACGCTGGAAGTGCTACATCTGGAACAGCCCCTTCCGGGGCTGACCGTAACCCTGGCCGAAGGGCAGCAAGGGGCCTGGGCGCTGCGCCTGCCGATTCCAGCCGAAGTGCTGACCGAAGGCGTGCAGACCTTTCTGGTCCGCGAGGTGGGGGCTGCCGAACCGCTGGGCCATTTCACGATCATCACAGGCGTCGCGATGGAAGATGATTTGCGCGCCGAGATCGACCTGTTGCGCGCGGAACTGGACATGCTCAAGCGCGCCTTCCGGCGGCACTGTCTGGAAACGGCGGGCTAGGGGCCACGATTTTTCGTCGAAAAATCGTGATCCAGACCGGCACAGGACGATTTTTCGACGAAAAATCGTGGCGAAGGCGCAGGGCGGGGGCTACACCCGGCAAGACGATTTGAAGGGCTGATCCATGGCAAAACCTGTTGTTCTGTGCATTCTGGATGGATGGGGTCTTGGCACAAGCCCGGTGGCCAATGCGCCAGCGCTGGCCAATGTGCCGCACTTCAACCGCATCATGGCCAGTTACCCGCATGCCCAACTGATCACCCATGGCCCCGATGCGGGCCTGCCACGCGGGCAGATGGGCAATTCCGAGGTGGGCCATACCAACATCGGCGCAGGCCGCGTTGTCGCGATGGATCTTGGGGCCATCGATCTTGCTGTTGAAGACGGCAGCTTTGCCAGCAACGCGGCGCTGCGCCAAATGGTCGCCACCTTGCGAGAAACCGGGGGCACGGCGCACCTGATGGGGGTGGTGTCGGATGGTGGCGTGCATGGACATATCAGCCATCTGCTTGCGGCTGTTGATGCCTTTACGGCGGCGGATGTGCCCGTGGCCATTCATGCCATCACCGACGGGCGCGATGTGGCCCCGTCCTCAGGCGCGGGCTTCATGGGCCAACTGGTGGCGGCCTTGCCGGGGGATGCAACGATTGCCACGGTGATCGGGCGCTATTGGGCGTTGGACCGCGACAACCGCTGGGACCGTGTCAGCCGCGCCTTTGCGGCGATGGTGTACGGCGTGGGTGACAATGCGCCCGATGCGGGCAGTGCGGTGGCCGCGGCCTATGCCCGCGGCGAAACAGATGAATTCATCGCACCTGCAGTGATCGCGGGCTTCAGCGGGGTGTCGGATGGCGACGGGCTGTTCTGTCTGAACTTCCGCGCTGATCGCGCGCGCGAAATCCTCTCCGCCCTGTGCGATCCGGCCTTTACGGCCTTTGCAACCGGGCGCCGCCCGGCCTGGGCCGCGCGCCTTGGGATGGTGGACTATTCGACAACCCACAGCACCTTCATGACAACGGCCTTTCCCAAGCGCAGCGTCATCAACACATTGGGTGAATGGGTCGCGGCGCAGGGCAAGTCGCAGTTCAGGCTGGCAGAAACCGAAAAATATCCGCATGTGACGTTCTTTCTGAACGGCGGGCGCGAAGCGCCCTTCGTGGGTGAGACGCGCTATATGGCGCCATCGCCAAAGGTGGCGACCTATGATCTGCAACCGGAAATGTCAGCAGCCGAGGTGACGACGGCGCTGGTGGGTGCGATCCGGCAGGGGTTTGACCTGATCGTGGTGAACTTTGCGAACCCGGACATGGTGGGGCATACGGGCATTCTGCCCGCAGCGATTGCAGCCTGCGAGGCTGTGGATGCAGGGCTGGGTCAGGCCTTGGCCGCGCTGGAGGAGGTGGGCGGGGCGATGATCGTGACAGCCGATCATGGCAACTGCGAATTGATGGTTGACCCGGTGACAGGCCAGCCGCACACGGCGCATACGACGAACCCGGTGCCAGTGATCCTGGTGGGCGGGCCTGCGGGCGCGCGGTTGCGTAACGGGCGGCTGGCTGACCTTGCGCCGACGCTGCTGGCGCTGATGGGCTTGCCGCAACCGCCTGAAATGACTGGGCAAAGTCTGATCCAATGAACCTGCGCAAGGCCGCCCTTTTGCTGCTGATGCTGCTGCCCGGCCCGCTGTCGGCCACAGCACAGGATGTGGCGGCCGAGGCGCGTGCAGCCAGCACGGCGCTGGCCGAGGCCGTGGCCGCGTTAGAGGCTGCAACCGGCGCGCGTGACCGGGTTTCCGCACTGACCGACACGATCCGCGCCTATGAGGCGGGCCTTGCTGCCCTGCGCGAGGCGCTGCGCCAGGCCGCGATCCGCGAGGCCGCGCTGCAGATGCAGCTTGACAGCAAATCCGAACAGGTCGCGCAGTTGTTGGGCGTGTTGTCGCAGCTTGAATCCGAACCGGGGCCGCTGCTGCTGCTGCACCCTTCGGGGCCGGTGGGCACGGTGCAATCCGGCCTGCTGCTGACCGAGGTCACCCCCGCCCTTCAGGCCGAGGCCGAAGCACTGAAAGCGCAGCTTGGCGAATTGCGCGACCTGCGCGCCTTGCAGGTTGCCGCAGGTGCTACGCTGACAACAGGTCTTGCGGCCGCGCAAACCGCCCGCACTGCGCTGAGCCAGGCGATATCCGACCGCACCGATCTGCCCCGCCGTTTCACCGAAGACCCCGACGTGCTGCGCGGCCTGCTGGAAAGTGCCGACACGCTTGATGCATTTGCCGGGGGGCTGTCGCTGTCGGAAAACCCCAACGAGGACTTTACCGCGCAAAAGGGCCGCCTGCCGCTGCCCGCCTTTGGCACGCTGATCCGCCGCGCGGATGAGGCGGATGCCGCCGGTGTGCGCCGCCCCGGCATCAGCCTTGCAACACGGCCGCGTGCCCTGGTCACGGCCCCGCATGCGGCAACGATCCGCTATCTGGGCCCGCTGTTCGACTACGGAAATGTGATGGTTCTTGAACCGGGCGGCGGCTATCTTGTGGTGCTCGCCGGCCTTGATACGGTGTATGGAAGCGTGGGCGAGGTGGTGGCCGCAGGGGCACCGGTTGGTTTGATGGGCGGCGGAGACCCCACCGCGGACGAGTTTCTTGCCAATGCCGGAAATGGGACTGGCACACGCGAGACGGAAACGCTTTATATCGAGCTGCGACAAGGCTCGACGCCGGTTGATCCGGCCGACTGGTTTGCCCTTGCCGGGCCATGAATGAAAAAAGGACGGACGTGCGATGAAAAAGTTTCTTCTGGCCGCAAGCAGCGGGGCAATCGCCGCAGCCCTGTTTACGACGCAGGTCGCAGGTCCGCTTCTGGCGCAGGACAACGTGCCTGACACCACGGTGTACGAACAGCTTGATCTTTTCGGCGACATCTTCGAACGCATCCGCAGCCAGTATGTCGAAGAAACCAACAGCGAAGAGCTGATCGAGGCTGCCATCAACGGCATGCTGACGTCGCTTGATCCGCATTCCAGCTATCTGTCAGCCGATGATTTTACAGACATGCAGGTACAGACGCGTGGCGAATTCGGTGGTCTTGGGATCGAGGTCAGTCAGGAAGAAGGCTACGTGAAGGTCGTCTCGCCGATGGATGGCACGCCTGCGGATGCCGCCGGGGTCGAGGCGGGGGATTTCATTACCCATGTCAACGGTGAAAGCACGCTGGGCCTGACGCTGGATCAGGCCGTTGACATGATGCGCGGCGAAGTCGGCTCCGAGATCGTGATCACGGTGGTGCGCGAGGGTGTGGAAGAGCCTTTCGATATCTCGATCATCCGCGACACGATCAAGCTGGTCGCCGTGCGCAGCCGCGTTGTGGGCAACGTGGCCGTGCTGCGGATCACCACCTTCAACGACCAGACGATGAGCGGGCTGCAGGAAGAATTGGCCAAGTCGGTGACGGAACTGGGCGGGATGGACAATGTCACGGGCTTTGTCATCGACCTGCGCAACAACCCCGGCGGGCTGCTGAACCAGGCGATCATGGTGTCGGATGCTTTCCTTGAGCAGGGCGAGATCGTTTCCACGCGTGGGCGCGAGGCTTCGGACGGCGAACGCTACAACGCTGAGGCGGGCGATCTGGCAGAAGGCAAGCCGATTGTCGTGCTGATCAACGGCGGGTCGGCCTCGGCCTCGGAAATCGTGGCGGGCGCGTTGCAGGACCATCGCCGCGCAATCGTGGTGGGCACCAAAAGCTTTGGCAAAGGGTCGGTGCAGACGCTGATCCCGCTGCGCGGCGACGGGGCCATGCGCCTGACAACGGCGCGCTATTACACGCCTTCAGGGCGGTCGATCCAGGCGCTTGGCGTGGCCCCTGACATTGTCGTCAGCCAGCCGCGGGTTGACCCGGCTGCCGAAGGGACCGAGGCCGCCGCAGCCGAAGAAGCCGCAAATGCCCGGACAGAGGCAGACCTGCGCGGCGTGCTGTCGAATGACTCGATGACCGATGATGAACGCCGCCTGCTTGAGGAAGAGCGCACCAAGGCGGAAGACACCGCGCGCCTGCGGGACGAGGATTACCAGTTGGCCTATGCGGTTGACATCATCACCGGGCTGAACGCCATCTCGCCCGACCACATCGCCGAGACTGCCCCTGCGCCATGACGGCTGACCTGCCCTACCGGCCTTGTGTCGGCGTCGTGCTGATCAATCCCGCTGGCCTGATTTTCGCGGGTCAGCGCCTTGATAGCCCGGCAGGCACCCCGCCTGCCTGGCAAATGCCGCAAGGCGGCATCGATGCCGGCGAAAAGCCCCGCGCCGCGGCGCTGCGCGAGTTGCAGGAAGAAACCGGCGTCACAGCCGACAAGGTTACCCTTCTGGCAAAGACCGATGATTGGGTGACCTATGATCTGCCACCGGCGCTGCTGGGCAAGGTCTGGGGTGGCAAGTATCGCGGCCAGCGGCAGAAATGGTTCCTGTTCCGCTTTGACGGGCAAGATGGCGACATCGACATCGCGAAAGAGCATCCTGAATTCGCGCGCTGGCAATGGATGACGGCGGCCGCCCTGCTGGACGGGATCGTGCCGTTCAAGCGTGCGGTCTATGATCAGGTCTTGCGCCACTTTCGCGACCATCTGGCCTGAGGCCGCCACGGACCTTCGGGAAGGTGTTCGCAAAATTGCTTTGGCGAAGGCAAGGGTGACACCTGCGGTCGCGGCCTGTGGCAGGACTGTTGCTTGCGAAGATATTCCTTTTTTCTGCAAAGGAATGACACTAGACAAATTCCGATGACGACACAGCCCCTTCCCGAATCCGGCTGGCGCGGCTCGCGCGATGTGTGGCTGGAGGCTGCACATGCGATGCTTGTGCAATCGGGTGTTGAAAGCGTGACGATCCAAAGCCTGTCACGCCAGCTCAGGATCGCGCGAACCAGCTTTTACTGGCATTTCGCAGACCGTCAGACCTTGCTTACGGCCCTGGCAGACCGGTGGGCCACGCGCACCAGCGCCGGTCTGATCGCAGCTTGCAAGGCCTTTGCCGAAACCGAGTGCGAGGCGATGCTGAACGTGGTCGGCTGTTTTCTGGGGGACAAGGCCTTTGACAGCGGGCTGGAATTTGCGATCCGGTCCTGGGCACAAAGTGACCCGCAAATCATGAAGCGGCTGCATCACGAAGACCTGACACGCCTGGCCGCCCTCGTGCAGATGTTCAACACCTGGGGCCATGATGGGGTTGATGCCGAAACGCGGGCGCGCACGGTTTATCTGACGCAGATCGGCTATATCTCGATGCGCATTGATGAGCCGATTGCCCTGCGGATGTCGCGCATTCCGTCCTATGTGCAAATCTATACGGGCCTTGTCCCCGCCCCGCGCGAGATTGCGCGGTTTCATGCCCAGCACGGGTTTGTGCCGCCGGGGCACCAGCCCTGATCGACCCGGGTCAGATTGATCCGTGACCGGCGTGACATGGGTGAATTGTCATCCCCGACAAAGGCCATATCATCCGGCCCGGGCGGCCGGTCTGGCGGCTGGGCGATCGCACGGGTGGCATCAGGCCGATCGTCACCAGTGAGTCTGCGGGCGGCCCTTTGCTAAAGATCTTTCACCAGACGCAGCGCATCATAGATCGCCGCATGGGTATTGCGCGCCGCGACCGCATCACCAATCCGGAACAGCCGGAAGTTGCCTTGCGCGTTGCGGGCCACGGCCTGTGGCTGACCGGCGATCAGCGCGTCATAATCAACCTCGCCCAGATTTGCCGATCGCGGCTTAAGCGCGAAGTACAGATCATCCAGCGGGCGGGTGCCATGGTTGACAATCACCTGATCGACCAACCGTTCCCGCGTGAAATCGCCATAGTCGCTGCCAAGGGTCGCACGCAGCTGGTTGCCATCCCGCACCACCGATTTCAGTCGCCATGTCACGGTGAAAGTCGTGTTGCGCCTTTGCAGGTTGCGCATATAAGGCACCAGGTTCATCGCCATGACCTCGGGCGAAAAACTGCGGTCAGGCGTCACAATCTCAACCGCGGCGCCGGTGGCTGAAAGCAGATCAGCCGCCTGCAGCGCCGCATGATCGCCAGCATCATCATAGATCAGCACATTCGTGCCCGGCTTGACGTCGCCGGACAGCACATCCCAGGCCGACGACACAAGATCATTGCCCGCAACCAACACCGATGTGAATGGCAGCCCGCCGGTTGCGATGATCACCTCATCCGGGCGGGTTTCCAGCACTGTCTCTGCATCGGCATAGGTGTTGAAATGAAACGTCACCCCGCGCTTTTCGCACTGGGCCAACCGCCAGGCGATGATCGCGGCCATCTCGCGCCGGCGTTCATCAAGGGCGGTCAGCCGGATTTGCCCCCCCGCCTGATCGGCCGCCTCAAGCACGGTCACGGCATGCCCGCGTTCGGCGGCAACACGCGCCGCCTCGACCCCGGCCGGGCCAGCACCCACCACGGTCACACGCTTTTTCACCAGCGCGGGCGTGATGCTGTGGGGTATTGTTTCTTCCCGACCGGTGGCCGGGTTATGCAGGCAAAAGGCCAGCCCGCCCTGATAGATGCGGTCAAGGCAATAGTTCGCGCCCACGCAGGGACGGATATCATCTTCGCGGTTCTCGATGATCTTGCGCACGATATGCGGATCAGCCATGTGCGCGCGTGTCAGCCCGACCATATCAAGCTTGCCGTTGGCGATGGCATGGCGCGCGGTCGCCACATCGGCGATCTTGGACGCATGAAAGGTGGGAAAGCCTGTCGCCACCCGGATTTCACCGGCAAAATCCAGATGCGGCGCATTGCGCATACCCTGAATCGGGATCAGATCCGTCAGCGCGGCATCCGTATGAATGCGTCCCCGGACAACGTTCAGAAAATCAATCAGCCCGCTGGCCTTCAGTTTTTGTGAAATCGCAATGCCGTCGGCCGCGGTTGTGCCGCCGTCTTGCATCTCGTCGCCGGTATAGCGCAAACCGACGATGAAGTTATCGCCAACCCGGTCACGGATGGCCTGCAACACCTCAAAGCTAAAGCGCAGGCGGTTATCCAGGTTGCCACCATACGGCGCATCAAGATCATTGGTCAGGGGTGACCAGAACTGCTCCAGCAGATGGCCATAGGCCTCCAGCTCGATCCCATCGACACCTGCCGCCTTCATGCGTTCGGCTGCGTCAGCGAAATCCTTGATGATGCGGGTAATATCCCAGTCCTCGATGCGCTTGGGAAAGGCCCTGTGTGAAGGCTCTCGCTCATGGCTGGACGACACAACGGGAAGCCAGTCCGATTTGTCCCAACGGGTGCGGCGCCCCAGATGCGTCAGCTGGATCATCACCGCCGCGCCATGATCGTGACATGCGTCAACCAGCTGCTTCATGTGGCCCACAATCTCATCCTTCCAGGCAAGGATGTTGTTGAACACCGGCGGGCTGTCACGCGCCACGCTGGCCGAACCGGCGGTCATCGTCAGCGCCACCCCGGCCTTTGCCCGTTCAACGTGATAGGCGCGGTAGCGGCCCTTGGGCATGCCGTCCTCGGGATAAGCGGGTTCATGACTGGTGATCATGATCCGGTTGCGCAGCGTCAGATGCTTAAGCTGGTAAGGCTGCAGAAGCGGATCATGCACCATGACGGGGGCCTTTTGGCTGGGGGATACATATGATGGTAGCGTTAAATGTTCAGATGCGTCAACAAAAGGTTCTACCGTGATACATGACCGACCGTGCGGCACGGATTGCCAGAAAAGGCGGAGTGTCGATCTGCCCGAGACGGTCAACTGGCTGACCTAGATGACCATATCGCGCGCATGGTCCGCGAACCTGCGGATGTCACGGCGTGAAGAACGCGCCCTTGGCCCGCAGCATCAGCCATGATCAACATATGCCGATCAGGGCAGACTTGATCGACCGCGTTGAAACCGCAAAACAGAGGGTTGCATGACCTATACAATCGGGTTCCTTGGCACAGGAAACATCGCTGCGGACATGGCCCGCGCCCTGAACGGATCAGGGCACAAAATCCTTGTATCGCAACGCAATGCGAAAACGGCTGCTGCCTTGGCCGCCGCCATGCCAGAGGTGACGATCGCCCCGAATGAGACCGTCGTTGCCAATGCCGATATCCTGTTTCTGTGCCTGCTTGCGCGGACCGCGGCCCAGGTTCTGCCAGGCCTGCCGTTTCGGGCGGATCAGACGGTGATATCGGTGATGGTGGACATGCCGCTGGCCCGGTTGCGCAGCCTCTGCGCGCCAGCGACCGATATCGTGCTGACCATTCCCTTGCCACCGATTGCGCAGGGCGGTTGCCCCTTGCCGGTCTTTCCGGATTGCCCTGCATTGCATCGGCTGTTCGGCGACCGCAACCTGATCTTGCCGCAGCCATCCGAAACGGCCCTGAACGCGCATCTGGCGGCCTCGGCGATCTGCGCAACGCTGTTGGACCAGATGATGACCACAGCAGATTGGCTGGCCGCGTTCACCGGTGACGATGACGCTGCCCAGGCCTATGTCGCAGCCATGATCCGCGGCTATCTGTCTGACCGGCCCAGACCGGGCGCCCTGCCGGCAGCCTTGCGCGGGCTGTCCACCGAAGGTGGGCTGAACGCCACCCTGCGCGCGGCCATGGCGCCTGCGAAAGACAGCCTGCGCAATGGCTTGGACGGGTTCCGCCCCCGGCTTGGCCTGCCGCTCGGGCCGGAACCGTGACCCTGATCGTTGCGCGCCCTCCCGCTACAAAAAGGCCCCGCCGTCTTGTCAGCCATTCTGCCGGGCTTGCAGCCGCACGCCGCCTGCGAACAAGCCGCCATCACGGCGTTGGCCGGGCCGCGTCAGCCGCCGGGGCCTGCGCGGTCTGAGGATTGGCGTCGTATCAACTGGACCGGAGTGCGCGTTTCGGCGGCCGGCCGCTGGCCATCGCGCAGCCATGCCATCAGGGCCGCCGCCATATCCTGTCCAAACTGCGCAATGCCGCATTGCACCGATGACAGTGCAGGATAGCTTTGCGCCGCATCCTCGATATCATCAAAGCCAACCAGCCGGAAATCACGCCCGATACGCCGGTCCTGACGGGCAAATCCCGCCACCATGCCCAAAGCGACCAGATCATTGAAGCAAACCGCCGCATCATAATCCGGGTGGTCCGCAAACCATTGCGCGCATTCGCGGCCAAAGGCGCGCGTCGGTCGGCCCGAAAGCACCAGCGGGTCATAACCAGCGGCCCGCGCAACCTCAAGATACCCTTGCATCCGTTCGGCGGTCACAGCGCGGCCCGCGATGCCACCGACAAAGGCAATGCGCCGTGCACCGGTGGCCAGCAGATGCTGCGCGGCAAGGCGGCCCCCTTCGGCATAGTCGGGTGCGGCAAAGGGGAACAGGTCCGTGCGGGCACTGACCTTGCGCAACACCTGCAACGCCGGAATCCCGGCACGCTCCAAGGGCCCGAAGGTGGCCGCGTCATCGCCGTAAGCAGGCGAGATGATGAAGCCTGACACGCCATGTTCGATCATGGCCGCAATCGTGCGGGCCTGCAGCGCAGGGTCTTCGTCGGTATTTGCCAGTACCGTCGCATAACCGGCGTCCGAGATTGCCATCTGCACGGCGGTGGCGAATTCGGTAAAAAACGGATTGCGCAGGTCGTTGATGACCAGCCCGATCAACCCCACCTGCGCCGACCGCAGATTGGCCGCAGCACGGTTATAGACATAGCCCAGCGCCGCCATGGCGTTTTGCACGTCTTCACGGGTCTTGGGGCTGACGACCGGGCTTTTCTGCAAGACAAGGCTGACCGTCGATTTCGACACACCCGCCGCCTTTGCCACATCGATGATTGTCGGTCTGCCCATGTGCCCCGCCCCCGGATAGGCAATCAGCTTTCTGTTGCGTTGGGCGAAAAGGCAAGATGACCAGCGCCAAACGCCTTGTGCGCCGGATCATCCTGATAGGTGGCCAAGGCTTGCCAATCGGCAAAGTCGGCAACAAAACCATGCAGATAGCCGCGTTCGATCTGTTCGGGGCTTTCACTGCGGCCCCAGGTCACCGCAAAACCCAGCCGTTGCGACAGCGCGCCAAGGGGGGCAAGCAACCCCGCGACCATCGCTTCTGGCAAATCGGTGCGAAAGCGGATCAAAACGATGTGACGGATCATGCTGCCCCCTTGATCATGTCTGCAGCTTTTTCGGCAATCATGATGGTTGCCGCATTGGTGTTCGATGAAACGACCTGCGGCATGATCGACGCATCCACCACGCGCAGCCCGGCAATCCCGTTGAAGCGCAGGCCTGGGTCGACCACGGCTGCAGCATCACTGCCCATCCGGCAGGTGCCTGCCGGGTGATGGTCAGTCTTCGCATGGGCGCAGGCATAGGCGATGTAATCGGCATCGGTCTGCACAGCGGGGCCGGGCAGCCGTTCGGCCAGCACAAAGGGTTTCAACGCATCCTGCCGCATGATGTCTTGCGCCAGCTTCAGCCCGGCGATCGACATGTCCCGATCATAGGGGTCTTCCCAGTAGTTGGGGTCGATCAGGGGGGCAGCCAATGGATCGGCACTGGCCAGTCGCACCGTGCCGCGCGAACGCGGGCGCAGGAAGGCCGAATTCAGCGTGACTCCACCCTGCGGCATTGCCGCCACGCCGGCCTCGATCCCTGATCCAAGCCCAAGATGGAACTGGATGTCCGGCGAGCGCGCATTCGGATCAGCCCACCAGAAGCCGCCGGTTTCAAACAGGCTGGAGGCGACAGGTCCCTTGCGCGTCAGCAGATATTGCAGGCCCGCAATGGCGGACCAATGGGGTTTTGCATAGCGGTCATAGGTATGCGGGCCGGTGCATTCGGCAATCACGAACAGATCAAGATGGTCGTGGAAATTCGCACCGACCCCCGGCTGGTCCAGCACAACCGGAATGCCCAGCTGGCGCGCCTGATCGGCCGGCCCGATGCCCGACAGTTGCAAAAGACGCGGGCTGCCGATGGCACCGGCCGACAGGATGACCTCTTGGTTGGCCCGGATGATACCCTGCCCCGCCAGTTCAACGCCAACCGCCCGCCCCTTTTCAACGACGATCCGCAGCACCTGCGCCCCGGTGACAATCGACAGGTTCGCCCGCCCGCGCGCCGGATCCAGATAGGCCTTCGCGGTCGACGATCGCCGCACCCGGCGCTGTGTCAGCTGATAGTACCCCACACCCTCGGGCGTCTCGCTTGTCAGGTCGGGGTTCGTCGGAATGCCGATCTGGCCGGCAGCGGCAAAATAGGCCTCGCAGATGGGCAAGGGTGCTGCGGGTTTGCTGACGCCCAGCGGGCCGCCCTTGCCGTGCCATTTGTTGTCGAATGTGTCGTTATCCTCGGCCTTCCTGAAATAGGGCAGCACGTCATCATAGGCCCAGCCAGTGCAGCCTGATTGCCGCCATTCATCGTAATCCAGCGGATGGCCGCGCGTGTAGATCTGCGCGTTGACGGTTGATCCGCCGCCCAGCACACGCGCCTGGGTGAACCTGATCTGCATCCCGCCCATATGCCGCTGCGGCACGGTCTGCCAGCCCCATGACCCGATGCCCTTGGTCATCTTCGCAAATCCGGCCGGAATCGCATAAAACGGGTGCCAGTCACGCGGCCCGGCCTCCAGCAGCAGCACCCTGGCATCGGGGTTCTCTGACAGGCGGGCGGCGACAACCGCCCCGGCCGATCCGCCACCAATGATGATGTAATCCCAAGGCATCGGCTATCCCCTGCTGCCGGAAAGATGTTGGCCCAGACGCAAGGCCAGTGCGGCCACGGTCAGCGAAGGGTTGACCGCCGCGGATGTGGGCAGCACGGCCGCATCGCAGATATAAAGGTTGTCCAGATCATGCGCGCGCAGGTTGGCATCAACCACAGCGCCCGCAGGGTCTGCCCCCATCCGCGCCGTGCCGCATTGGTGGCTGGGCTTTGATTTGGGAAAACCGCGCGCCAGCGTAATCGGCCAGCCTGCACGCCGCATGGCCTGCTTCAGGCGGGCGACCAGCAGGTCATGCGCCTGCGTATTGGTCCGACGCGCATCCAGCACAACCTCGCCCTTGCGCCACAGCACGCGCGAATTGGGGTCAGGCAGGTCTTCCGACATTGCCATGATGTGGATCGACCGGTCGGCGATATGCCGTGCCAGCCACAGGGGCAGGCCCGCTTCGCCCGCAAGAATTGGCCCGGTGATCCGGCCCAGCATCTGGATATTGCCCAAAGGTTCGCCGTTCGGCCCGCCTTTCAGATAAAAGTCGTTGATCTGAATAGTTTTTTCATAGACCGTGCGATTGCGGCGAAACGGGTGGTAGGCCACCATCCCCGTCAGATTGTGGTTCATGAAATTGCGCCCCACCTGATCTGACCCGTTCGCAAGGCCGCGCGGATGATCGGAATCCGCACTGGCCAGCAGCAGTGCGGCCGACAGGATTGCCCCTGCGCACAGACAGATCACCGGGGCTGTCAGCGTGGCGGGCTTCCCCTTGTGCAACACCTCAATCCCCGTCACGCGCCGCCCTTGGGCCAACAGGCGCGTCACCTGCGTGCCGGTCTGCAGCGTGACATTGGGATAGGCCAGCGCTGCAGCCAGCCCGCAGTTTTCCGCATCCGATTTCGCGCCCGTGGTGTCGGGAAAGGCATCCCAGCCTGTCGGGGCCCGCGCAAGCCAGGCCGCGATGTCCACCCCCAGCGGCAGGGCAGAAACATGCAGCCCCTGCGCGGCAAAGGCCCGGCGCAAGGCGGTGATATCCGGCTCATCCGGTACGGGCGGATAGGGGTAAGGCGCCGAATGCGCGGGTTCCGTTGCATCGCCTGCGACATCACCCCGCACACGGTAAAGCTGCTCGGCCTGTGAATAGAACGGCTCCAACGTTGCATAGTCAAAGGGCCAGCCGGGCGTTGTGCCCGCAATGTGGCGCAAGGGGTGAAAATCCTCGGCCCGGTACCGCAAAAGCACTGCGCCATAGAACTTGGTATTGCCCCCGACACAGGCGTAATTGCCCGGATGCAAGGGTTCCCCTGAAATGTCGCGCCAGGTTTCCCTTGGCTTGAAATGCCCGCGCTGAAAGATCGCCACGGGATCGCGCGCCTCGTCACTGTCTTGCAGGCGTTCGCCACGTTCCAGTATCAGCACCCGTTTGCCGCTGGGTGCCAAGGCCGCGGCAAGGCTGGCCCCGCCCATGCCTGACCCGATGATGATCACATCCGGTTGCATCAATCAGCAATCCGGTTCCCGCTGTCCGGGTCAAAGATCACAGCCTTTTCCATGTTCACCGCAAAATCAAAGGCCTGCCCCGCTGCGACCGCCGCATCGGCCCGCATGCGCGCAATCGCATCCTTGCCCGACAGTGTCATCGTGACAAACGTATCTGCCCCGGCAGGTTCCGTCACGGTGATCCGGTTGCGCAGCGCCACGATATTGGCAGACTTGCGATCCGCGCCTTCGGGATCGGTCATCGCCTCGGGGCGGATGCCCAGCAGAACTGGCTTTCCCTGCCAGGCTGCCAGACCGGGCTGGCCCAGCCGCAAATGGCAGGGCTGCCCATCGGCATCGGTAATCGCGGCATGGGGCTTGCCATCCTGCAGCACGATGGTCGCGGGAATGATGTTCATCGCCGGGCTGCCCATGAACGTGGCCACAAACAGGTTCGCGGGCGTGTCGTAAATCTGCTTGGGGGTGCCCAGTTGCTGGACATATCCCTTGTTCATGACGGCAATACGCGTGGACAGGGTCATGGCCTCGATCTGGTCATGCGTCACGTAGACAATCGTTGTCTTCAGCTTGTGATGCAGTTTCTTGATTTCCGTGCGCATATCCACGCGCAGCTTGGCATCCAGGTTCGACAAGGGTTCATCGAACAGGAAAACATCCGGGTTGCGGACCAACGCGCGCCCCATAGCCACCCTTTGCCGCTGCCCGCCTGACAGTTGCCCCGGCTTGCGGTCAAGCAGGTGATCGATCTGCAAAAGGCGCGCAACATCCGCAAGCGCGCGGTCACGTTCGGGTTTCGGCACACCGTGCATTTCAAGGCCGAAGGTCATGTTCTGCCCGACGGTCATGTTGGGGTAAAGCGCGTAGGACTGGAACACCATCGCGATATTGCGCCGCGAGGGATGCACGCCGTTGACGACACGGCCCTTGATCGCGATTTCACCGCCTGAAATCCCTTCCAGCCCGGCGATCATGTTCAGCAGGGTTGACTTTCCGCAGCCCGACGGGCCGACGAGCACCAGAAACTCGCCCTCTTCGACCGCAATGTCGACGCGGTGCAGCACCTCAACATTGCCATATGATTTGGTGACGTCGCGAATGTCGAGAAAGCCCATGGTCGTCTCCGGTTGAAAGGCATTGGTGGCCCCACCCCATGGGAGGACGGGGTGGGGCCGGGGCATCATCTGGCGGCTGCGATTGCATCGGCCAGCGATGCAGCGGCATCTTCGGCGGTCATGTCGGAATTGAAGAATGCGGTGATCGCATCGGTTGCCGCACCCACGACAGCGGCATTGGCGGCATGCGTGCCGGCAAAGGTCGGCACGGCCGTGCCGCCGGCATCATTGCTGGCCAGCGCCGCACTTGTGGCTTGCGCGCAGGCATCCATGGCGGACAGATCGATGTCCGTGCGGGCCGGGATTGCCCCCTTGGCCTGATTGAATGCAACCTGCACGGCCGGATCCATGATCGCGCTGGCCAGCACCTGCTGCCCGGTGATCAGGTCAGGGTCGGTCTGCGTAAAGAACGACAACGAGTTGACAAGGTAAACAAACCCGTCCCCTTGCGCCTTTGGCACCGGAATACAAGCATAGTCATCGCCCGGCACCTTGCCTGCATTGGTAAATTCACCCTTGGCCCAGTCGCCCATGATCTGCATCGCGGCCTCGCCGTTGATGACCATGGCACTGGCAAGGTTCCAGTCGCGACCGGGGAAGTTCGCATCCACCATGCCGCGCAGTTGCGCCATCTGGGTAAAGACCGCCACCATTTCCGGCCCGCGCAGCGTGGCATCATCCAGTTCGATCAGCGCGCGGCGATAGAAATCAGCCCCCCCGACACCCAGTGCGACGGCCTCGAACATATAGGCCTCTTGCCAGGCTTGCCCGCCATGCGCCAGCGGGATGATCCCGGCCTCAAGGAAACGGGGCGCAAGCGCGTTCAGTTCGTCCCAGGTGGTCGGATAGGCTGCCCCGATCTTGTCGAACGCGGCTTTAGAGGCCCAGATCATGTCGGTCCGGTGCACGTTTGTCGGCGCACTGACATAATGGCCGTCAACCTTGGTGAAATCCTGCACGGCCTGCGGCAGGGCGGCGTCCCAGCCTTCGGCTGCGGCAATGGCATCGACATTGCCAAGCAGGCCCTCATTGGCCCAGTCGATGATGTTCTGCCCCAGCATCAGCATCGCGGCGGGTGGGTTGCCAGATGCAATGCGGGCCTGCAGCGCCGTCTTGGCGGCATCGCCGCCGCCGCCGGCCACCGGCGCATCGGCCCAGGCAACGCCCCCGGCGACGACCTTGTCACGCACGGCAGAAAGGGCGGCGGCCTCGCCACCGGATGTCCAGAAATGCATCACCTCGACCGAAGGTTCGGCAAGGGCGTGGCTGGCGGTTGCCAGCAGGAATGCGGTGATGGACAAGACCTTCATTTTTGGTATTCCCTCTTGGTTGTTCGCCCTTGTTGTCGTGTGAAAGCGGGCTTGGGTTGAACGAGGCCACCGGGGGGCTGCAACCCCCCGGTGGTCAGCTTAGCCCTTCACGCTGCCCGCCATCAGCCCGCGCACGAAATAGCGGCCTGCGACGATGTAGACGAAAAGGGTCGGAAGGGCGGCAAGGATGGCACCGGCAAAGTGCACGTTGTATTCCTTTACGCCGGTCGAGGATTGGACAAGATTGTTCAGCGCCACGGTCATCGGCTGGCTTGTGCCGCCGAAACTGACGCCGAACAGAAAGTCGTTCCAGATATTGGTGAACTGCCAGATGACCGAGACAACGGCGATAGGGCCGCTGACCGGCAACAGAATGCGCCAGAAGATGGCAAAGAACCCGGCCCCGTCAATCATCGCCGCACGGACCAGTTCCGTGGGAAAGCTGGCGTAATAATTGCGGAAATACAGCGTGGTAAAGCCGATCCCATAAACCACATGCACCAGCACAAGCCCCGGCACCGACCCTGCCAAACCCAGTTTTCCCAGCACGACGGCCATCGGGATCAGCACGATCTGGAACGGGATAAAGCAGGAAAACAGCATCAGGCCGAAGACCCAGGTGTCACCCCGAAAGCGCCACTTTGTCAGGACATAGCCATTCAGCGCGCCGATGATCGTACTGATCGCCACCGCAGGCACCACCATCAGGATCGAATTCAGGAAATAGGGGCGCAGTCCTGTCGGCTCGACCCCGATCTGCGCGGTGGACCAGGCAGACCGCCACGGTGCAAGCGTCCACTGCGAAGGCAGCGCCATCATGTTGCCCCCCGTGATCTCGTCCAGCGGTTTGACCGAGTTGATCGCCATCACATACAGCGGCAACAGGTAGAACAACGCGAACAGCAGCAGCACAAGGTAAAGAAACGCGCGGGTCACCCGGCCAGTCGACACGGCGGTGTCTTGCGAAACGGCGCTCATGCCTTTTTCTCCCGCAGTTCGGCGTAAAGGTAGGGCACCATGATTGCCGCAATGGTCATCAGCATGATCACGGCAGAGGATGCGCCAATCCCCATCTGGTTCCGGGTAAAGGTGTAGGAATACATGAAGGTTGCAGGCATCTCGGTCGCCCGGCCCGGCCCGCCCCCGGTCAGCGCGATGACAAGGTCATAGGACTTGATCGCAAGGTGCGACAGGATGACGAAGGCCGACAGGAAGGCGGGGCGCAGCAGGGGAATGACGATCCGCCGGTAAAGCTGCCAGTTCGAAGCACCGTCGATCTGTGCGGCTTTCAGGATTTCATTGTCGATGCCACGCAAGCCTGCCAGAAACATCGCCATCACAAAGCCCGAGGTCTGCCAGACCGCGGCGATGACGATGGTGTAAAGCGCCATCTCGCCATCCTTGATCCAGGTGAAAGAGAACGACTCCCATCCCCATTGGTGCATGATGCGTTCAAGGCCGATACCGGGGTCAAGAAACCATTTCCAGGCGGTGCCGGTGACGATGAAGGACAGCGCCATCGGGTAAAGGTAGATGGGCCGCAAGACACCCTCACCCCGGATCTTCTGATCAAGAAAGATCGCCAGCATCAGGCCAACGACCGTGCAGATCACGATGTAAAGCGTGGCAAAGATGGCGATGTTGACAATGGCCGTATGCCAGGCCGGAAGGGCGAACAGCTTTTCGTAATTTGCAAAGCCAACCCAGTCAAAACGCGGCAGCATCTTGGACCCGGTGAAGGACAGCACGACCGTAAACAGAATAAAGCCATAGACGAACAGCAGGGTCACCGCAAAGGATGGCGCCAACACCAGCTTTGGCAGCCAGTCTTGCAGGCGTGTGCGGAAATCGGCAGCAGACGCGGCCATATCGTGGTTCCCCCCCTCGGTTCGTCTGGCCCCGCCAGACGAAAATCTTCTCAGCGTTTTGGGGAAGGGGCCAACCCGGCCCCTTCCGTTTCTGCGGTTACTGCGCGGCAGCCACGGCTTCGGCCAAAGCAGCAGCGGCGGCGGCACCATCGGCGTATTCACCGTTGAAGGCCGCCGTGATGACGTCATATGTCGCGTTCTTCACGGCTGCGGGCGCTGCGTGGCCATGTGCCATGGAACCGAACAGCATGCCGTTGGTGTTGGCCTCGGCCAGATCGGCCATGCCCTTCTTGCCGCAATCATCGAACGCTTCGTTTGACACGTCCGTGCGCGCAGGCACCGACCCCTTCACCACGTTGAACGCCGACTGGAACGCCGGGTCCATGATCGCCTTGGCCATGGCAACCTGCGCTTCTTGTGCGGCAGCATCGGTCTGGTTGAACATGGCGAACTGGTCGCTGTTGAACGTCACCATGCCCTGCGTGCCCGGAAAGCGGATGCAGACGAAATCAGCGCCCGGCACCTTGCCCGCCTTCAGGAATTCGCCCTTGGCCCAGTCACCCATCATCTGCATGCCAGCTTCGCCGTTGATCACCATGGCAGAGGCCAGGTTCCAGTCGCGGCCCGAAAAATTGTCATCGACGTAAGAACGCAGCTTGATCAGGCGGTTGAACGCCTCGGCCATCTGGTCGCCACCAAGGGCTGCGGGATCAAGATCGATGAAGGCGGCCTTGTAGAAATCCGCGCCCATGCCCAGCACGACGGCGTCAAACACCGTGGCATCCTGCCAGGCCTGCCCGCCATGCCCCAATGGGGTAATCCCGTTCGCCTTCATCGCATCCAGCACGGCCACCAGCTCTTCCCAGGTTTCCGGTGCCTTGCCACCGGCTGCATCCAGTGCCGCCTTGTTGATCCAGACCCAGTTCGTGGAATGCACGTTCACCGGGGCCGCAATCCACTGCCCATTCGATGTCGAGAAGGCCTGCAGTGCCGTTGGCACCACCTTGTCCCAGCCCTCGGCCGTTGCGGTTGCCGAAAGATCGGCCAGCGCGCCCTCTCCGGCCCAATCCAGAATGTCAAAGCCCAGCATCTGCACTGCTGTCGGCGCATCGCCTGCCGTCACCCGGGCCCGCAGCGCTGTCATCGCCGCCTCGCCCCCGCCACCAGCCACGGGCATGTCAACCCAGCCGATGGTCTTGGTGCCCAGATCATCCTTCAGCACATTCAGCGCTGCCGCCTCGCCGCCACTTGTCCACCAGTGCAGCACCTCGACATCTTCGGCCTGTGACAGGCTTGTCGTGATTGCCAGCATGGCCAGCGCCGTCATTGTCGTCTTCAAACCAGCACGCATCGTTGTCTCCTCCCGGTTGCGTTTATCTACCCGCTTCAGCGGGGCCTTACCCAATTCGTCCGTGTGCGCCCGATGCGCATGACGACCGACTTGATCTCGAAGAACTCCTCCAGCCCGTAACGGCCGATCTCTCGGCCCTGCCCCGATTGCTTGACCCCGCCAAAGGCCAGTTCGGGAAAGCCGTCCATCCAGGTATTGGTCCAGACCGTGCCCGCCTGCACCCCGCGGGCGAAGGCAAGGCAGGTGTGGACATCGCTGCTCCAGATTCCTGCGGAGAGGCCGTATTCGGCGTCATTGCACAGGCTGAGCGCCTGTTCGAATGTCTCGAACGTCAGCACCGTCAGCACCGGGCCAAAGACCTCGTCCCGCGCAATGGCCATGTCAGGCGCGACATCCGTGACGATTGTCGGGCGGTAAAACTGCTGGCCCAGGCCCGGCACCTGCAACAGACCACCGCCCAGCGCGATCCGGGCGCCTGCCGCCTGTGCCGCCTGAACGCTGGCATCAATGCGCGCCAGATGTTCCGGCGTGACAATGGCCCCCACCTGTGTCGCCGGATCAAGCGGATCCCCAAAGGTGACCTGCTGGGTCAGCGCGACCAGCCTTGCCACGAAGTCCTGCGCAATATCTGCATGCACAATGATCCGGCTTCCTGCGTTGCAGCATTGGCCCGCATTGAAATAGGTGCCGAACACCACGGCATCTGCCGCGCTGTCCAGATCAGCATCCGGGAAAATCACCTGCGGATTCTTCCCGCCCAGTTCCAGTGCCACCTTCTTCAACCGGTCTGCCGCAGTATGGCTGATCAGCTTGCCCACGGCGGTTGATCCGGTGAAGGTGATCATGTCCACCATCGGGTGTGTGGTCATTGTGCTGCCCACCGGATGCCCATGGCCCAGCACGATGTTCACCACCCCCTGCGGCAACCCCGCTTTTTCCAGCAGCGCGCCCAGCATCGCTGTCGTGGATGGCGTGAATTCCGATGGCTTGACCACGCAGGTGCAGCCCGCCGCCAGCGCAAAGGGCAGCTTTTGCGACAGTATCCAGAACGGAAAGTTCCATGGCGTGATGATCGACACCACGCCGATGGGTTCCTTCAGCACGGTTGCCAGAATATCCGGGCCAAGGCCGTTCAGGCTGTCACCCTCGACCGTGCGTGCAAGGGCTGCTGCATGCCGCCACAAATCAGCCGCACCCGCAATCTCACCCCGCGCCTGACTGATGGGTTTGCCGGTCTCCAGCGTTTCGATCAATGCCATCTCGTTGACCTGATCCCCGATCAGATCTGCGACCCGCAACAGCACGGCTGCCCGCTCACGCGCTGCCAGACGCGACCAGCGTCCGTCGTCAAAGGCCCGTCGCGCAGCCTGCACCGCAGCGGCTGCATCTTCGGCCGTACCACGGGCCGAGTGGCTGACGACCACCCCATGCGCCGGTGACACGCGCTCCGTCAGACCGTTGTCACTGGCAGCTGTCATCTGCCCATCAATCCAGTGGCGGTTCACCCGCACCGCTGGCAGGGCGCCGCCTGTTGCCGAAATCAGCGTCATCTCGGCCATCATCATTCTCCCGAAAAACTGGGTTTGCGTTTGGCGCGAAACGCCGCGACACCTTCGACGCGGTC
>JALOSO010000286.1 GCA_025458385.1 Paracoccaceae bacterium
GCGCCGTCACATCCAGATTGCGGCGGTCGCCTTCGACAAGGCCGGTCGCACTGGCGCTGAGCTGCGGGTTCGCAAGGCGGGCGTTGTCGATCTGCACCAGCCCGTCGCGCAGCGCGAGTTGCGCAAAAAGCGTGCTGCGCCCGGCCAGCACACGGTCAACCTCGGGCTGGCCCAGGGCCAGGCTGCGCCCTTCGCCCTCAAGGGTGATCTGGCCAGTCTGCGGTGTTCCACGAAAGTTGGCTTGCGCGGTCAGCCCACCGCGATAACCGCTGCCCAGCACCGAAAGATCGGGGAAATCAAGATCGGCCTGCAGATCATGCCCGCGCGCGGCATCTACCCGGCCTGACACAGTCGCGCGCAGGTTGGCCGCGCTGACCTGAAGGCCTGTCACATCGACCCCGCCGTCGCGCAGGCGGCCTTGCAGGGTGATGTCAGAGGTTCCGGCAAGCAGACGGTCAACTTCGGGTTGGCCCAGGGCAATCGCCCTGCCCTGCCCTGTCAGCGACAAGGTGGCATCGGCAGGCGTTCCGGCAAAGCTGGCCTGCGCGGTCAGGGCGCCGCGATAGGGCCCGCCAAGAACGGCAAGATCGGTAAAATCAAGGTCGGCCTGCAGGGCGCTGCCAGTGGTGGCGATCGTGCCGCTGGCGCGGGCTGTCAGACCGCGGGTTGACAAGGCCATGTCGCGCAACGTCAGACCCGTTTCGTCACGCCGCAGGTCTGCGGTCATCTGTGATGTGCCCTGCAGCAGCGCATCCAGCTGCGCAATCCCAAAGCCAAGATCGCGCCCGGACAGGCGGATCGTGCCATCAAAGGCCCCGCTCAGCGGCACAAACGCACCTGCGACCGCAGCCGTGCCAGCGCCGGAAAGCGGCTGCCCCGCAAGGCCGCTGTAACGCGCAAAGTCATCGGTTGTCAGGGTCAGCCGCCCTGTTGTCTCAAGCCCCGTGGTCAGGCCCGCGACAGATGCATTGGCCGTCAGCGCGATTCCGTCGCCGGTCAGGGTCAGTTGCGGGATTGTCAGCGCATCGGTGTTGCCTTGCCAACCCAGTGTTGCATTTCCGGCAATGGCAGCCCCAAGCGCGCGGGCAAGGTCAGGGTCACGCGGCGCCAGCCCGCTTGCGGCATAGGACAACATGGCATCGAACCGGTTCCCCGTGGCCGCGTCGTCGGCGATGATCTGCCCGCGCCCTGTCAACGTCAGGGCTGCCGCGTCAAGATCCGGGGTCGAAAGACCATCGATGCGCAGGTCAGCTTGCCAGTCGGCACTGCGGGCTGCGTCAAAGGCAAGGTCAAGTTGCGCCGTCTGTACCCGCGTTTCCGGCCCGTCGGGCAGGGGCAGCAGCACCGGGTCACCTTGCGGATCAGCCAGCGCAGCGGCCAGATTGATTTGCAGGGGCAACCCATCAGGGGCCAGCGTCAGCGATCCGGTCAGGTCCAGCGTGCGCGTGCCGATTTGCAGAAGCGAGACTTCTGTCAGTCCGGCCGGGGTCTGGCGACCGGTGATTTCCAGCGCGACATCATCGCCAAAGAACGCAGCATAATCGGGCAGGAACAGTGGGGCCGGGTTGCCCGACAACTGGCCGGAAAAGCGGCGCGCCTCGGCTGTGGCAGACAGTGTGACCAGACCGGCAAGCCGGGTTTCGCCATCGGTGCCGATGTCGATGTCGGCCTGAAAATCATCAAAACGGCCGGTGCCGGCGATGCGCGCCTGCACCGACGGACGCCCCGGCAAACCCAGCAGCGTTGCGGCAAGGCCGCCTGCGGCCTCATCCGCGCGCAGATCAAGCGCCAGCGCGCCCGTTGTGTTCGAATAGGCCCCGGTCAGGGCCAGAAGGCCAGTTGTGCCATCAGTGCGTTCCAGCACCAGTTCGGCCGTGCCTTCGCCGCCGTTCAGGCTGGCCGAGGCCTGCAGGCGGCCTTCGACCGCCTGGCCCAGTACCGCCGGGGCCAGCAGAATGCGCGCGGCGGCAATCTGGTCAATGTCCACCGAAACCGGTAATTCGGGCAGGGAAAAGGCCGCCGCCTCTGGCGCGGGCAGCGCGCTGTCATCGGCGGTCTGTGGCGGGCGGATGATGGTGATCGTGTCCGCTGTCAGGGCGTTCACCGACAGTTCGCCACGCAGCAGGGCTGACCTGCTCCAATCCAGCGAAAGATCCGTCAGGGTGATCCAGACCCCCTGATCATCGGCGATGGTCAGCCGGGCAATTGTTGCCGTTGAAGAAAGCGCGCCTTCAAACCCCGTGATCGTGACCTGCCGCCCTGCACCGGAAAGGTTGTCTTCCAGAAAGGCTGTCAGATAGCCACGGTCATCGTCCTGCGCCTGCATGGTGCCCGGCAGCAGGCACAGGCAAAGCAGCGCAAGATATCCACCCGCCCGCATCAGAATGACTGCCCGATGCCGACATAGACCTGAACGCCGTCGCCCGTATTGCCGCGAACGGGGGCTGCGACATCAACACGGATGGGACCAAAGCCGGTGGCATAGCGCAGGCCCAGACCGGCGCCTGCATGCCAGTCGCTGCTGGCATCGGTAAAGCCGGTGATGCCGACGCTGCCCGCATCGACAAAGCCGACAAGGCCGATGGTTTCGGTCACGCGCACCCGCGCTTCGACCGAGGTTGCAACGAACCGCGCGCCACCCGTGCCAAAGGCCGATCCGCCGCGCAGGATGTTGACGCCAAGCGACTGATAGGGCTGCCCGCGCACCGTGCCGCCGCCACCTGAATAGAACAGGTCATTGCGTGGCGTGCCAATGACACTGGCCCCATAGATCGCGCCCAATTGCAGCCGGGCCGCCAGAACCACGCGGTTTTCTGCGCCAAACCCGCGATAGCCGCGCGCATCCACCGCCATCCGCAGGCCTGAATCGGTGGTGCCGAACCCCAGAAATGGTTTGAGTTCGGCATCAAGGAAAAAGCCGCGCGTGGCATCGGTGCGGCTGTCGCGCCGGTCCCATGTCAGGCCAAGCGGCAGGGCAAGATTGCGGTTGAGAAAGCTGCCGGCGTCATCCGATCCGTTCAGATAGCTGTATTGCAGGCCGACACGTGCGGTCAGTTCGGGCGAAAAGATATGTGTAAAGCCAAAGCCGAAGGTCAGGCTGTCGGCCCGGTAATCGGTGTCGTCGACATGGGCGATCCGGGCATTCAGGCCAAGCGAGGTATCGGCCGTCAACGTGGCCGGGCGGTCAAGCGTGATACCCAGGGCATAATCAACACCCGATGCCTGCGCGCCGATATTGGTGATCGCCGTGTCGATCTGAAACCGCTCGGCCCCGCCCAGAAGGTTGCGATGCAGCCAGTAGCCCGACAGCTTCAACCCTTCGAAACTGGAAACCTCGGCCCCCAGGCTATAGCGTTTGCGCCGTTGTTCGGTCAGCGTGGCCGTGATGCCGACAAGGTCAGGCGCTGTGATTTCGGCATCTTCGGCCAGGACGACAGATGCGAAAACGCCCGTTCGGCGCAAGCGTTCGGCGGCGCGGTCCAGTTCATCCGGGCTGAAGACCGTGCCTTCGGGCAGGCCGGCAATCTTGCGCGTGCGGCGTTCCGACATCCGGTCAAGGCCGGTCACCGTCAGCGCGCCGAAGCGCAGCCTTGGGCCGGGATCCAGCGTTACATCGGCCGAAAGGCTGGCATCGCGGTGATCGGCTGCAATCGCCTGTGC
>JALOSO010000049.1 GCA_025458385.1 Paracoccaceae bacterium
GCCCTGCCTCGCGCGCGGCCTCGGCCAGTGCAAGCGCCAACGGGTGAGAGGAGGCGGAGGCGAGGGCATAGGCCACCTCGACCGCGCTTTTTGGGTGGCGGTCGATGTTAGTCAGAACCGGCATGCCCATGGTCAGCGTGCCCGTCTTGTCGAACACCACGGTATCCACTTCGGCCAGACGTTCCAGCGCGGTGCCCTGCTTGATGAGCAGGCCCTTGCGGAACAGGCGGCCCGAGGCAGAGGTGACCACGGCAGGCACGGCAAGGCCAAGCGCGCAGGGGCAGGTGATGATCAGAACGGCAGCCGAGATATTCACGGCAAAACGCAGGTCGCCGCCGGTTTTCCACATCCAGAAGCCAAAGGCAGCAAAGGACAACAGGTGGACAAGCGGCGAATAAAGCGCCGCCGCACGTTCGGCCAGACTGGTGTATTTCGTGCGCGCACTCTCGGCCACGGCGACCAGATCGGCCATGCGGTGCAGGCTGCTGTCCTTGCCCGCCGCCGTGACGCGCAGGGTCAGCGGGCCGGTCAGGTTCACCTCGCCCGCCGATACCACGGTGCCGATGCCGGCATAGACCGGCAGGGATTCACCCGTCAGCAAAGAGCGGTCCAGTTCCGATGTCCCTTCGGTCACGATGCCATCAACCGGCATCCGCCCGCCGGGGCGCACGCGCACCAGATCGCCGGGCTGCACCTCGGTGATGTTGACCGTCACCTCGACCCCGTCGCGCAACACGATCGCGCGCGGCACTTCCAAGGCAGCAAGTTCTTCGGCGGCAGAGCGGGCAACCGCGCGGGTGCGGTGGTCCAGATACCGCCCCAGCAGCAGAAAGAAGGTCAGCATCACAGCCGCATCGAAATAGGCGTGATGGCCCGACATCCAGGTTTCGAACAGCGATATGGACGAGGCGAGAATCAGCGCAAGGCTGATCGGCACATCCATCCCCAGCCGCCGGGCACGCAACGAGCGCCATGCCGATTTGAAGAAGGGCTGGCCAGAGAACACCACGGTGGGCAGGGCGATGGCGGCGGAAATCCAGTGGAACAGATCGCGCGTCGCATCGGTGGCCCCGGACCAGACCGCCACCGACAACAGCATGATGTTCATCATCGAAAAGAACGCGACCCCAAGCCGCATCAACAGATCGCGGCTTTGACGGTCGGTCTCGGTGCTCGACAACAGGCCGGGATCAAGTTCATAGGCCTCATAGCCGACACGACCCGCGGCCGCGATCAGCATATCGGCCGTGACCGACGCATCCGCCTCGACGCTGACCCGTTTCAGGGTCAGGTTCAGACGGGCCGATGTCACGCCCGGCACCGCCGCCATGGCCTGTTCCACCGTCGAGATGCACAACGCGCAATGCGCACCTGGCAAGGACAGGATGAGCCGCGCGTGGCCTTGCGCGGAGATTTGGGCCAGTCGCTCTGCCGATGGCGCCGCCACACAGGCCGGACAGGCCGAGAGTGAGGCGCGCATCGGCTCTTGCGGGGTCAGCGGTCCGGCAGCCAGCGTCATGGCCCTAGCCCCGGACGGTGATGGAGACGCGCTGCGAAAACAGCGTGCCATCCTGCGCCCGCGCCTCGATCCGCAGCAGCCACCGGCCAGGCGGCAGATCCAGCGGCGCGGTCCAAAGATTGGCGGCATAGGTGAAATCGGGGCGCTGGTCATCCATCGCGGCCGTGGTCCGCCCCACCAGCACCGACAAGTCCGCCAGCGGCGCAGGTGCGCCACTTCGATCGGTGAACGACAGGTATAGCCGCTTTTCGGCGGCGTCATAATCGGGCGTCAGCGTCCAGCCCAGCGCCTCTTGCGCGGCACGGTTTGCATCGAACACCTGGCTTGCGACATAGGAATTCTGAACCTCGAGCCCGGGGAAGGTGCTGACCGCCTTGTAGGCCAACAAAAGGTTGACCGATATGATCACGCCAAATGCCCCGACCATGACCATGGCCATCTTGCGCCCGGTGAATTCGGCCATCATTCGCCCCTTCCGTTGAAAACCGTATCGTGATGAACACGGTTCGTCGTTCCCAATTCCTCGAACCACATGCGAATGTCACTGCGGTGGGCCGTCGCGGCAGCGGAGTCGCGCGGCGCATTGAGGTAAACCCGCTGTGACAGCGTTTCATTGGCCTTGACGGTCACGGATGGGCCCGACAGCCCCTCAAGCTCCAGCTCCAGGCCCGCGTCAAAGGGCACCGACAGGGTAAAGACGGCGTCAGACCCCTGCTTGTTGCGCAGCCGGACGTCATAGGCGTTGCGGATCGTGCCATCGGACAGGGTGACATAGGTCGGGTTGCGCACCGGGGTCACGTTCACATCGATGGGCGAGCGCAGGAACAAGGCCGCCACGAGGGCGATGCCGACCCCGCCCCACAGAACGGTGTAAAGGATGGTGCGGGGGCGGAACACGTGTTTCCACACCGATTTCGGCGGCACACCGGCCCGTTCCGCGGTTTCATCGGTCAGCGCCAGATAGCCGATCAGATCGCGCGGGCGACCGATCTTGTCCATCGTGTCGTTGCAGGCGTCAATGCACAGGCCGCAGGTGATGCAGGCGAGTTGCTGGCCGTTGCGGATGTCGATGCCCATGGGGCAGACGTTGACACAGGCCATGCAATCGATGCAATCGCCCTGCCCCTCGGCGATTTCGCCCTTGTGCAGCTTGCCGCGCGGCTCTCCGCGCCAGTCGCGATAGGCGATGGTCAGCGTGTCCTCGTCCATCATCGCGGCCTGGATGCGCGGCCAGGGGCAGGCGTAGATGCAAATCTGTTCGCGCGCAAAGCCGCCAAAGGCAAAGGTGGTCGCGGTCAGGATCAGGATGGTCAGATAGGCGATCGGACTGGCCTGCAAGGTGAAAAGATCAACCAGAAGCGTCGGCGCATCGGTGAAGTAAAACACCCAAGCCCCCCCGGTCGCCATCGCGATCAGCATCCAGGCGGTCCATTTCACCGCGCGTTTGCGGATCTTCTCGGCATCCCAGTTCTGGCGGTGCAGGCGGATGCGGGCGTTGCGGTCGCCTTCGACCCAGCGCTCGACCAGAATGAACAGGTCGGTCCACACGGTTTGCGGACAGGCATAGCCGCACCAGACGCGCCCCGCGGCCGAGGTGAACAGGAACAGACCCAGCCCCGCCATCACCAGAAGCCCGGCCACGAAATAGAATTCATGCGGCCAGATTTCGATCATGAAGAAAAAGAACCGCCGACCGGCCATGTCCAGCAGAACAGCCTGATCGGGCAGGTTCGGCCCGCGGTCCCAGCGGATCCAGGGCGTGATGTAATAGATGCCCAGCATCAGCCCCATCAGCCACCATTTCAGGTTGCGAAAGCGGCCATACACCCGGCGCGGAAAGATCGGCTCGCGCGCGGCGTAAAGGCTTGGGGGTTCGGTGGCGTCTGGGCTGCTCACGGCACGGCTCCGATCATGGGCGTCTGGCTGACCCTTCCCTGCACCTAAACGGCTGGCCGGACATTGACTTGGGTCAAAATGCGCGCCGCAGATGCAGGTTTGGATGCGGCAGATCGGCGCGGCGCGCGGTGGCGCAGGGCCGACCCGGGAAAGGCGTCAACGGCCACCCGCTTGGGGATGACCGTCAACCTGTTCAGGCAAGGGATGGCAGAGGGCGTGCGGGGCGAGGGCAAGGCAGTCTCTGCCCGGCACGCCACCCGTCATTGACCGCCACCACGGCTGTGGACGTAAAGCGCGACAGCGCGGATTTCATCCTCGGTCAGCTTGTCGTTCCAGCCGGGCATGACGCCGAAACGGGCATTCACCACCGTGTAGGTGACGTCATCACGCGACCCGCCATAAAGCCAGATCGCATCCGACAGGTTGGGCGCACCCTGATTGATGTCGCCCTCCCCCGCTTCGCCGTGGCAGGCGGAACAGTTGTCGAGATACACCGTCTGACCGGCCGCGGCGAGGGTGGCGTCATGCTCCTGCCCCGAGATCTGGAGCACATATTCCACGACTTCGGAAATCTGTTGCGGTTCCAGCAGCCCATCGACGCCGAATTTCGGCATTTCCGAATAGCGAGCCTCGGGGTGGGTGGTGTTGCGGATGCCATGGGTGATCGTGGTATGGATGCTTTCGATATCACCGCCCCACAACCAGTCATCGTCCAGAAGGTTGGGGTAGCCGCCCGCGGCGACCCCCGCAGCACCCGATCCGTGGCAGGTCGAGCAATTGGTCCGGAACACGGCTGCCCCGGCGTTCTGCGCAAAGGACATCAGTTCGGGGTTGGCCGAAACGGTGGTCAGGTCCGCATCGACCAGCGCCTGTTTGATGGCGCTGTTTGCATCGTCGAAACGCTTGATCTCGGCCGCGACATCGGCACGGGTCGAGGCACCAAGCACCCCAGGCGTGGCCCCCGAGATCAAGGGCCAGGCCGGGTAGGCGATGGAATAGCCGATGCCCCAGACGATGGTGGCATAGAACACCCAGACCCACCAGCGCGGCATCGGGTTGTCATATTCCTCGATCCCGTCCCAGCTGTGGCCGGTGGTGGGCACTTCGCCCGGCTTTTGCGTCACTTTCTTGGCGCACATGATCTCACGCCTCCTTCACATGGGTCTGGGGGGAGTCGTCGTCCGGCGCGGGCATCTTGTCGTGCCGGAAGATCGAATTGGCGGCCTCGTCATGCAGGCGCCGGCTGCCGGGACGAAATGCCCAGAAGATGACGCCGACAAAGATCAGGAACAGGGCCAGAAGCGCCCAACTGTCGGCAAACTGCCGCAGGAAGCTGTAGGTTTCCATAAGCGCCCCCCTTAGCGGCTGGCGTCTGGGATGAAGGTTGAAAAATCAACCATCGTGCCCAGCACCTGCATATAGGCGATCAACGCATCAGCCTCGGTCAGTTGCGGCTGGCCGTCGAAGTTGCGCACGTTCACGTCGCGCCCGTTCGGGATCGCCGCCGCGCCATAGCGCGATTGCAGGCCCGAGGAATCGCCGTTCGGATCGACCTGCGCCAGAAAATCGGCGCGGGCGTTTTCGATCATGTCAGACGTGTAGGGGACACCCACCAAGGCATGGGTTTCCACCACATCCTGAATGTAGCGCCCATCGATCACCCGGTCGAACAGGAAGCCATAAGGCGGCATCACCGATTCCGGCACCACGGATTTCGCGTTCATGAAGTGATCCTGATGCCATTCGTCCGAATAGCGCCCACCCACGCGGGCAAGGTCCGGCCCGGTGCGTTTGGACCCCCATTGGAACGGATGGTCATACATCGATTCCGCCGCGAGGCTGTAATGGCCATAGCGTTCCACCTCGTCGCGCATCGGGCGGATCATCTGGCTGTGACAGCCATAGCAGCCTTCGCGGATATAGATGTCGCGCCCGGCCAGTTCCAACGGCGTGTAGGGGCGCACGCCATCGACCTCCTCGATCGTGTTTTCCAGATAGAACAGCGGCACGATCTGCACCAGGCCGCCGATGGACACAACCAGAAGGCTGAGAACCAAAAGCAGCGTGGCATGGGTTTCGATTGCTTTGTGTTTGTCAAGAAAAGCCATTTTCCTGCCCCCCTATCATTCAGCAGGAACAGCCGCGTGTGACGTCACCCTTGCAGGTTGCGCACGCACGGTCATCCAAAGGTTGTAGCACATGATCAGCGCCCCCGAGAGGAACATCAGCCCCCCCAGCATCCGCACCACATACATCGGGTATTTGGCTGCCACGGTATCGGCGAAAGCGTTGACCAGATAGCCGTTGGCATCCACTTCGCGCCACATCAGGCCTTCCATGATGCCGCTGACCCACATGGCCGAGGCGTAAAGCACGATCCCGATGGTGGCGAGCCAGAAGTGCCAGCTGACCAGTTTCAGGCTGTAAAGCCCGTCACGGTTCCACAGGCGCGGCGTCAGGAAGTAAAGCGCGCCAAAGGTGATCATGCCGTTCCAGCCCAGCGCGCCGGAATGGACGTGGCCGATGGTCCAGTCGGTATAATGGCTCAGCGAGTTGACGGCCTTGATGCTCATCATCGGGCCTTCAAAGGTGGACATGCCGTAGAACCCGATCGACACCACCATCATGCGGATCACCGGGTCGGTGCGCAGCTTGTCCCAGGCGCCCGACAGCGTCATCAGACCGTTGATCATGCCGCCCCAGCTTGGCATCCACAGGATGACCGAGAACACCATGCCAAGGGTCGAGGCCCAGTCTGGCAGCGCGGTGTAGTGCAGGTGGTGCGGCCCCGCCCAGATATAAAGGAAGATCAGCGCCCAGAAGTGGATGATCGACAGCTTGTAGCTGAACACCGGGCGTTCCGCCTGTTTCGGCACGAAGTAGTACATCATGCCAAGGAAGCCCGCGGTCAGGAAGAAGCCCACGGCGTTGTGGCCATACCACCACTGGATCATCGCGTCCTGCACGCCCGAGGTGACTTGCACCGACTGGCTGCCGAAGATCGACACCGGGATGGCCATGTTGTTCACAAGATGCAGCATGGCGATGGTGATGATCATGGCCAGCAGGAACCAGTTCGCCACATAGATATGCGGCTCCTTGCGCTGGATCAGCGTGCCCATGAACACGGCCAGCAAGGACAGCCAGACCACGACGATCCACAAATCGATATACCATACGGTTTCGGCATATTCCTTGCCCTGGGTGCCGCCAAAGATATAGCTGGTCGCCGCCAGCACGATCATCAGCTGCCAGCCCCAGAACACGAACCACGCCAGGTTGCCGCCCCACAACCGCGTCGCCGTGGTGCGCTGGACGATGTAAAAGATCGACATGATCAAGGCGTTGCCGCCAAAGGCAAAGATCACCGCGCTGGTGTGCAGCGGGCGCAGGCGGCCGTAATTTCCGACCCCTTGCAGGAATTCGAAGTTAAGCTGCGGCCAGGCCAACTGGCTGGCAATGAACACGCCCGCCAGAAACCCGACGATGCCCCAGAAGGATGTCGCGATGACCCCCGCGCGCACAACGCCATCCATATATTCGTTCTTGTTGACGGTCCTGACCTCTCCGGCCGTGCGCAGCACCACCAGAAAGGTGATGGCCGCGGCGATCATGACCACGACCGCGTTGACCATATAGGCCATATCGCGGGCGTAGTTGGCCGCGATTGCCGCAGAAATGGCAATCACGCCCAGCACGACCAATTTTACATAGTCCCACATTTTGCGTCCCTTCGTCTTTTGCTGGATCTGCCACCGACTTGATTCGTGACCCTGTCCGCGCGCTTTCCGACAGGGTTGCTTGTGCGGGAATGTACACCACGGGGCCTTGATCCATATCAACAAACCATCACCTCGGGATTGATGGAGGTCAATGCGGCGACTTTACTCAGGCGCTATGCTAACCTCATCACGAACAGGAGGTGCCGCTATGTCCTACAAATCCATCTTCACCGTTGCGACCCACCCGGCACAGGTGCCGCTTTCGATTTCGGCGGCGGCCAAGATCTGTGCCCAGAACGATGCGCACCTGGATGTGCTGGCGCTTGGGGTGGACCGCACTCAGGTCGGCTATGCTTATGTCGGCTCGGGTGCCGTTGTGATGCAGGTCGCGCTGGAACGCGCCGAAGACGAGGCGCGCGCGCTGGAAACCGCGGTCAAGGCGGCGCTTGCCGCAGAAGGCCCAAGCCTGCGCGCAGGGGTTGAGGCCGCGGTCACGCAGATCGGCGCGCTGACCGAGCTTGTGGCACAACGGGCGCGCTTTGCCGATCTGGTGGTTCTGCCGCGCCCCTATGGCAAGGATCAGGGCGCAGAGGCCGAGGCGGCGGTCGAGGCGGCGCTGTTCGAAGGGCAGGCACCGGTTCTGGTTGTGCCAGAGGCGGGGCTGTCCACCGCAACGCCAAAGCGCATCGTGATCGCATGGAATCAAGGGCGCGAGGCGCTGGCGGCGGTGCGGGCGGCGCTGCCGCTTTTGAAACAGGCCGATCTGGTGACAATCACCGTGATCGACCCGGGCGTCCACGGGCCCGAACGGTCAGACCCCGGCGGCATGCTGTGCCAGATGCTGGTGCGCCACGGCGTCCATGCCGAGGTGTCGGTTCTGGCGCGCACCTTGCCGCGCGTGTCGGATGTGCTGTTGCGCCACGTCAACGATGTCAGCGCCGACCTGCTGGTGATGGGTGCTTATGGCCATTCGCGGTTCCGCGAGGCGATCCTTGGCGGGGCCACGCGCAACATGC
This sequence comes from Paracoccaceae bacterium, assembly GCA_025458385.1. GTDB lineage: Bacteria > Pseudomonadota > Alphaproteobacteria > Rhodobacterales > Rhodobacteraceae > JAAFHS01. The sequence goes on from JALOSO010000049.1 coordinate 8,154, forward strand.
TGGAACACGCCACCGTGCCGGTTCTGATGGCACACTGAACCCAAGGCCGGGGGCCATCAGCCCTCGGCCTCCGGCAGGTTGGGGTCGGCAAGGCAGCGCGACAAGGGCAGCGGCTGCATCGACGTGACCCGGATCACCTGCCCCGAGGCAACCGAAGCAAAGCGCCCCTTGATACAGGCACAGCCATAGCCGTAAGAGCCATTGGTGCGCACCCAACGGTCCTCGCTCTCGAAATCGAAAGCCTCGGCTGGCAGGTCATCCCAGCCGGGGGCCGAAGCGCCGCCCTGCATGGCCAGATCCCATGTCGTGTCGGCATCGGTCAGCCAGTGATTGCCAGGGGTGGGGTTGGCATACCAACCGCAGCGCGTCACGTCCTTGGCCAGCACGGGCTGCGCCAAAAGCGCAAGCACCAGACCAAGTCCAAGGCGCCTAGACCAAAAAGCCGCCGTCATTGTCATCGCCCGTCTGCTCCATCAGCATGTCGATCGACGGGATGGTGACATGGCGCTTGCCATCCAGCACGATCACGCCGTCGCGTTTCAATGCGCTCATCTGACGGCTGACGGTTTCCAGCGTCAAGCCCAGATAATCGGCCATTTCCTCACGCGTCAGCGGCAGGTCGAAGGTGATCGCATTGGCCTTGGCGCGCGGCTCTTTCAGGCTCGCGTCGCGCCGCGCGATGATGGCCAGCAGCGAGGCGATCTTTTCGCGCGCCGTCTTGCGGCCCAACAGCAGCATCCATTCCCGCGCCGCATCAAGTTCGTCCAGCGTCATTTCCAGCAGGCGCTGTGCGATATGCGGCGTGCCGGTCATCAGGTCTTCGAAGGGCTTCTTGCGAAAACAGCACATCACCAGATCCGTGGTGGCCGTCACATCATAGGCGGCGGTGGACCGCCCCGGACGGCCCACGAAATCCGACGGCAACAGCAGCCCGACCATCTGGCGGCGCCCATCCTCCATCGTCTGGGTCAGCGTGGCGATGCCCGTCACCACACTGGCCACGAAATCCATGCGGTCGCCGGACCAGATGACGGTCTGGCCCGCCTGATAGCTGCGGTAATACTTGATCTGCTCCAGCTTGACCAACTCGTCCGTTTCACACCGCGCACAGACCGCACGGTGCCGGATCGGGCACGCGCCGCAGTCGTTCGCAAAAGATTGAGCATCACGATGGACAGACATTGCCGCCCTTTCCTTGATTGATCTGCATCAAGGCAGACCCGGTTCCCTGAGGCAAGGATAGGGGAATGACACATGCTCCGCAACTTAATCGACTCGGCCTGTTCGATGCGCGCGTGCCGCGCTACACCAGCTATCCGACAGCACCGCATTTTGGCGCTTCGGTGACGCCGGCCCTGTTCACCCGGTGGATCGAGGCGATCCCCGAAGGCTCGGCCATATCGCTATACCTGCATGTCCCGTTTTGCCGGCGGCTGTGCTGGTTTTGTGCCTGCCGCACCCAAGGCACCAGCAGCGATGACCCGGTCATCGCCTATGCGCGCACCTTGCGGGCCGAAATCGCGCTGCTGGCGCAGCATCTGCCGCGGGGGGTGACGCTGTCGCGGCTGCATTGGGGCGGGGGCACGCCCACGCTTTTGCCCGCGGGTGAGATGCGCGCCTTGGCCGATGCGATCTTTGCCGTCGTGCCGCTGGGCCCGGGGGCGGAGTTTTCGGTGGAAATCGACCCCAATGAGGTGGATGCCGCGCGGCTTGATGCCCTGGCTGCGGCGGGGATGAACCGCGCCTCGATCGGGGTGCAGGATTTCGATCCGCTGATCCAGAAAACCATCGGGCGCGAGCAAAGCTATGAGCTGACCAAAGAGGTGGCCGATATGGTTCGGGCGCGCGGGGTGCGCAGCCTGAACGCCGATATCCTTTATGGCCTGCCACATCAGACGCGCGCGCGCATCTCGGATTCGGTGCAAAAGCTGCTGACGCTGTCGCCCGACCGGGTGGCGCTTTACGGCTATGCCCATGTGCCATGGATGAGCAGGCGCCAGCAGATGATCCCGTCTGACACCATGCCCACGCCCGAGGAACGGCTGGCGCTGTTCGAGACGGCGGCAGACCTGTTCCGCTGGGATGGCTATGTCGATGTGGGGATCGACCATTTTGCCCGACCGGACGATGGCATGGCACAGGCGCTGCGCGCGGGGCGGTTGCGGCGGAACTTTCAGGGCTATACCGACGACACGGCGCCGGTGTTGATCGGGCTTGGCGCGTCGTCGATCAGCCGCTTTCCGCAAGGCTTTGCGCAAAACGCCAGCGGGACATCGGACCACACAAAGGCGATCCGCGCGGGTGGGTTATCCACCCACCGGGGCCATGTCTTTGCCGGCGAGGATGTGATGCGCGCCAGGATCATCGAGGCGCTGATGTGCGACTTTCACGTCAGCCGGGCCGAAATCCTGCGCGACTTCGATATCGCGCCAGACCGGCTTGAGGACATGCTGCGCCGGGCGGCAGATGGGTTCGACGGCATGGTCAAGCTGGATGCCAGCGGCCTGTCGATCCCGCCAGAGGCGCGCCCCCTGACCCGAATGGTGGCCCGCGCCTTTGACGCCTATGACCAGACAAAGGCGCAGCATTCGGCGGCGGTCTGACGGATGCGGCCCTTACAATCGCTGTGCCCTGCGCTTAGGTTCAGGGCAGGAGATTGCCATGCACCACTTTTCGCTTCTTGATCTGTCGCCCGTCCCCGAAGGCAGCAGCACGGCCGAGGCCTTGGCCAATACGGTCGCCCTTGCGCAATTGGCCGAGGCGTCGGGATATCACCGCTTTTGGCTGGCCGAGCATCATAACATGCCCGGCATCGCCAGTGCGGCGACGCCGATCGTGATCGGCCATGTCGCAGCCGCGACAAAGACCATCCGTGTCGGAGCAGGCGGGATCATGCTGCCCAACCATGCGCCCCTGATCGTCGCGGAACAGTTCGGCACGCTGGAGACGCTTTATCCGGGGCGGATCGATCTTGGGCTTGGTCGCGCGCCGGGGACCGATATGGCCACCGCCCGCGCCCTGCGCCGCCACATGGCGCCCGAGGACAGTTTTCCGCAGGATGTGGTCGAACTGATCGGCTATCTGGGCGAGACGGCAGAGGCGCGCGCCGTGCGGGCCATTCCGGGCGAAGGCACGCATGTGCCGGTCTGGATCCTTGGAAGCAGTCTTTTTGGCGCACAGCTGGCCGCCTATCTGGGCCTGCCCTATGCCTTTGCCTCGCATTTTGCGCCCGCACTGCTGGAGGAGGCGCTGGAGACCTATCGGGCCACCTTCCGCCCATCGCGGTTTCTGGCACAGCCCTATGCCATGCTGGCGGCAGGGGTTTGCGCGGCCGACACCGATGCCGAGGCACGGCGTCTGCGGACGTCACAGATGCTTGCTTTCGCGCGGCTGCGCAGCGGCCAACCCGGCAAATTGCCGCGCCCGGTGGACGATATCACCGCCCATGTGCCGGGGCCCGTCCTGGCGGGTGTGGAACAGGCGCTTTCGATCTCGGCGGTCGGGTCGCGGGCAACCGTGCGCCGGCAGCTGACCGCTATTCTGGATCAGTATCGCCCGGATGAGGTGCTGGTGACGGGCATGATCCACGACCCTGCGGCGCGGCTGAAGTCCTTTGCCATCGCGGCCGAGGTTCTGGCCGATCTGGCGCAGGCAAAGGCCGCCTGATCACCGCGCCGGGCCGAAGCCTTCGACAAACTCGACCAGGCGCGGCAGACAGATGCTGCGCAGATCATACCGCGCGAGGGCGGTTTGCCGCGCCGATGCGCGCAGCGATTCATACCGTTCCGGGTTGGCCAATGTCTCGGCCAGGGTGCGCGCCAAAGCGTTGACGTCAAAGAAATCAACCAGCAGCCCGTTCTCGCCATGGCGCACCACCTCGCGCAAGGGTGCGGTATCGGACCCGACCACAAGACACCCTGCCGCCATCGCCTCGAGCATCGACCACGACAGCACGAAAGGATAGGTCAGATAGGCATGGGTCCGGCTGATCTGCATGATCGAAATAAAGGTGGCATAGGGCACCTTGCCCATGAAATGCACCCGGTCCATCGGCAGATCGGCCTGCACTTCGGACAGGATCAGGTCTTTCCACCCCTTGGCGCCCTTTGGGGCCGACCCATAGCTGACCTCATCGCCGCCCACGATCACCACATGGGCTTGGGGTCTTGCGCGCAGCACCTCGGGCAAGGCCCGCATGAAGATGTGATAACCGCGGTAGGGTTCCAGATTGCGGTTCACAAAGGTCAGAACCTCATCCCCCGCGCGCAAGATGCGGCCATCGGGCAAGGTCACGCTGGCCTGCGGATTGGGCTGCATCACGGTGCAATCCACCCCGTCATGGATGACGCGGATCAGCGGGCGCAGCACCTCGGGATAGGTGCTGGCTTGCCACTGGGTCGGGGCAAGGGCCGCATCGGCATGCAAAAGCGCCTGCCCCAGATGCGCGGCGCGGCCTTGGGCGATCAGGACCTGATCCAGCCCATAGGGCGAAAACTCGGTGTCAAAGCCCACATCGGCGCCAACGCCGCGATAGTAGAATTCGGCATAGACGATCAGCTTTGCCTCGGGCCAGATCTCCTTGAGGAACAGGGTCTCGCCCCAGCCGGAGTGGCCAAAGATCACATCCGGGCGATAGCCGTCAACGTCGCGCAACCGCTGACAGACGCGGGCGACGGTGACACCGCGATCCGACATCGTCGTGTAATTGCGCCCAAGCCGGGTTTGCGCCGGATCGACGGCGCTCGGCTCGTGCTTGTATCGGATGGTCTTTACCGTGGACTGGCGATTGTTGCGCGCATCGGTCAGCGCGGTGACATCATGCCCAAGGCGGGCAAGCTCGGGCGCAAGATGCAGAAACTGACCCGGGAAGTTCTGGTGAAGGAACAGGATTTTCACGCGCGTTCCTTCGGCTCTGCCCCGGGCATGGTGCCAAAGGCCGCCTGCATCAGGGTTCGGGTATAATCGGATTGCGGGGCGTCAAAAACCTTTGCGGCCTCGCCCGCCTCGACCACATCGCCCGCTTTCATCACCATCACCTGATGCGAAAGCGCCCGCACCACGCGCAGGTCATGGCTGATGAAGATGTAAGCCAGCCCCCATTTGCGTTCATCAAGCACGACCAGTTTCGGGCGCAGGATCATGGCGCGGGCGATGGCAATGCGCTGGCGTTGGCCGCCAGAGAATTCGTGCGGATAGCGGCCCATCGTGGCAGGGTCCAGCCCGACCTCGGCCATGATGGCCGCCACTTTTTCGCGGGCAGAGGCGGGGGTGTCCTGCCCGTGCAGCGCCAAACCCTCGGAGATGATCTGTTCGACCGTCATGCGCGGCGACAGGCTGCCGAACGGGTCCTGAAACACCACCTGCATGTCGCGCCGGACCGGGCGCAGAGCGGCGCCTTGCAGGGCAGAGATGTCGCGCCCCAAAACCACGATCGGCCCGGTCGAGGGCACCAGTCGCAGGATCGCGAGCGCAAGTGTGGTCTTGCCTGACCCGCTTTCGCCGACGATGCCCAAAGTCTCGCCCTTGCGGACCGACAGGGTGGCATTGTTGACGGCCTTTACATGCCCCACCGTTTTGCGCAGAAAACCCGCCGTGATGGGGAACCAGACGCGCAAGGCTTTGGTGCTGACCACCTCTTCGGCCCCCATCGGCACCGGGTCTGGCAGCCCCTTTGGTTCAGCCGCCAGCAGTTTCTGGGTATAGGGGTGCTGGGGGTTGGCGAATATTTCGGCCGTTGGGCCTTGTTCGACGATCTCTCCGCCTTGCATGACGCAAACCCGGTCGGCAATGCGGCGCACGATGCCAAGATCATGGGTGATGAACAGCAGCGACAACCCTTCGGACCGTTTCAGATCGGCCAAAAGATCAAGGATCTGGGCCTGAATGGTGACATCCAGCGCGGTGGTGGGTTCATCCGCGATCAGAAGTTCCGGGCCATTGGCCAGTGCCATCGCGATCATCACCCGCTGGCGCTGTCCGCCAGACAATTGGTGCGGATAGGCGCCCAGCCGGCTTTCGGCGTCACGGATGCCGACCTTGTTCATCAGGTCCAGAATACGGTCGCGTGCCGCTGGCCCGGCCAGCCCCTGATGCAGCGCAAGGCTTTCGCCAAGCTGGCGTTCAATGGTGTGCAGCGGGTTCAGGCTGGTCATCGGTTCCTGAAAGATGAAACTGATGTCATTGCCGCGCACCCGGCGCAGATCGGGTTCGGCTGCGCCCACCATCTGTGCCCCGTTATAGGTCACGGACCCCTGAACGACCGCATTGTCGCCCAACAGGCCAACGGTGGACAAGGCCGTGACCGATTTGCCAGACCCGGATTCCCCCACCAGCGCCACGGTTTCGCCCTTGCCCACGGCAAAGGACACGCCCTTGACCGCCTGGATCACCCGGCCGTCCTGCCGAAAGCTGATTTGCAGATCCTTGACCTCTAGCACGCTCATTGAAAGGTCTTTCGCGGGTCAAAGGCATCGCGCACGCCTTCGAAGATGAACACCAGAAGGCTGAGCATGATGGCAAAGGTGAAAAAGGCGGTAAAGGCAAGCCAGGGTGCTTGCAGGTTCTGCTTGGCCTGCTGGGTCAGCTCGCCCAGCGACGGCGACGAGGACGGCAGCCCGAAGCCAAGGAAATCAAGCGCGGTCAGCGCGCCGATGGTGCCGGTGATGATGAAAGGCAGCAGGGTCAGCGTGGCCACCATCGCATTGGGCAGCACATGGCGGAACATGATGACCCGGTCCGGCACGCCCAGCGCGCGGGCGGCACGGACATATTCGAAATTCCGCGCCCGCAGGAATTCGGCCCTGACCACACCCACAAGGCCGGTCCAGCCGAACAGCACCATCAGCCCCACCAGAAGCCAGAAGTTCATCGAAAAGATCGCCGCCACGATGATGATGACATAAAGCGTCGGGGTGGCCCCCCAGATCTCGATGATGCGCTGAAAGATCAGGTCGGTCAGGCCGCCGAAATAGCCCTGCACCGCGCCCGCCGCGATGCCGATGACGGATGTCAGCACCGTGACGATCAGCGCAAAGCTGACCGACAGGCGAAAGCCATAGATCACGCGGGCCAGCACATCGCGCGCGGTGTCATCCGTGCCCAGCCAATGCTGCGCATCGGGTGCGGACGGCGCGGCCATGCCGATATCGTTGATGGTGTTGTAGCTATAGGGCACCGGCGCCCAGAGGATGCGCCCGGCCTGCACCGGCTCGCCCAAAACGGTGCCTTGCGTGCTCGCCTCGGCCAGTATCCCTTCGGGATCGTCCCAGCACGCTTCGGACCCCGCGGCCATGATCAGGCATTGAACCTCGATGTCCTTGTATTTCGCCTCGGTCTGGAAATCGCCGCCAAAGGCAGTTTCCGGGTAGAACCGGGCAAAGGGCGCATACCAATCGCCCCGAAACTGCACCAGCAATGGCTTGTCATTCGCCACAAGCTCGGCGCAGAGCGAAATGCCATACAGGATGGAAAAGATGATCAGCGACCAATAGGCCCGGCGATTGGCCTTGAAGTTGCGCCAGCGGCGCTGGTTCAGCGGAGAAAGGGCCATGCGCTATCCCCTCCTCTCGAAATCGATGCGCGGATCGACCCAGACATACATCAGGTCCGACAGGATGCCGACGACAAGTCCGATCAGGCCAAAGAAGAACAGCGTACCAAAGATCACCGGGTAATCGCGTTCCACCGCCGCACGAAACCCAAGCTGGCCAAGGCCATCCAGACTGAAAATCGTCTCGATGATCAGGCTTGCCCCAAAGAACACCGACAGGAACAGCGCGGGAAAGCCCGCAATCACGATCAGCATCGCATTGCGGAACACATGGCCATAGAGCACCCGGCTTTCCGACAGGCCCTTGGCGCGCGCGGTCATCACATATTGCTTCTTGATCTCGTCCAGAAAGCTGTTCTTGGTCAGCAGGGTCAGGGTGGCAAAGCTGGCGATGGTCGAGGCGATCACCGGCAGGGTGATGTGCCACAGGTAATCCAGCACCTTGCCCATCATCGAAAGCTGGTCAAAATTGTCAGAGGTCAGCCCCCGCAGCGGGAACCAGCGGAAATAGCTGCCGCCTGCGAACAGCACCAGGAGCAGGATGGCAAACAGAAAGCCGGGGATCGCATAGGCCGCGATGATGACCCCGCTTGTCCAGGTGTCAAAGCGCGACCCGTCCCGCACCGCCTTGCGAATGCCAAGCGGGATCGAGATCATATAGGCGATCAGCGTGGACCACAGCCCAAGCGTCAGGGACACCGGCAGCTTTTCCCAAACAAGATCCAGCACGCCGATCGACCGGAAATGGCTTTCTCCGAAGTCGAACTGAATATAGTTCCACAGCATGATGAAGAACCGCTCCCAGGCGGGGATCATCTCTTTCACGCATTCGGGCGCGCGCGCCGACGGTTCGCCGGTAAAATCGGGCGCGCATACGAAGCGGGCAAAGCCGAACTGCACTTCCAGTTCCGCCAGAAAGCTGGGGTCAAGCCCCTGCGCACCGACATAGCCGCTGTCGCCGCCCTGATCGGATACACCTGCATCCCCCGCACCGCTGATCGCCTGAATGGCGTCCCCGCCCCCGTCGATCCGGGCCAGAACCTGCTCGACAGGCCCGCCCGGCACGAACTGCGTCAGCGCGAAGTTGATCAGCATGATCCCGAACAGCGTCGGGATGATCAGAAGCAATCGCCGAAGGATATAGGCGCCCATGTGGCTGTTCTGCCTTGTTTCTTGTTATCGCAAGACGCCTGCCGCTTTCAGCGCCTCTGCCTTTTCCGCGTCATACCACCAGAAATCCAGTTCGCCCAGCGTATAGGGCGGCAAGGTTTCGGGGTGCGAATACATGTTGTAATAGGCAATGGTGTGCGTGCTTTTATACCACTGGGGCACCCAGAACTTTTCGGCCCGCAAGACACGGTCCAGGGCCTTGGTGGCGACTGTCATTTCCTCCATCGAGGTTGAGGCCATGACCACATCGATCAACCGATCCACCGCCGGGCTTTTCAACCCCATCAGATTGAAGGCCGACACATCCGCCGTCTCGGACCCATAGAATTGCTTCAGTTCCGAACCGGAAATGTAATTCGACCGCGCGTTTCCGGTGATCATGTCGAAATCATAGGATGGCGGGCGGGTCCGCGCCTCCATCTGGGCGTTGTCCACGCGGGTCAGTTTCGCATCGATCCCCAGCGCCTTCAGGTTCTCGATATAGGGGTTCATGATCCGGTCAAAGCTGGGGCTGTCGTTCAGCATTTCGACCGACAGGATCTGCCCGGCGGCGTTGCGGCGCATCCCGTCGCTGCCCACGGTCCAGCCCGCCTCGTCCAGCAGCGCGCTGGCCCGGCGCAGATTGGCGCGGTCCAGCTGACGCTCGCCCGAGGTGGGTGCCATCACAGCCTCCTCGGTCAGGATCGTCGCCGGCAGCAGCCCCTCGTCCACCAGAGGCTGCAACAGCGCCGCCTCCTCGGGCGTCGGGGTGCCCGTCGCCTCCAGATACGAGTTTTCCCAGACCGAATTGATCCGGTCATAAAGCCCGTAGAACAGCGTGGCGTTCGACCATTCGAAGTTGAACATCAGACCGATCGCTTCGCGCACCCGAGGGTCCTGAAACTTTTCACGCCGCAGGTTGAACAGAAAGGCCTGACCGCTGGCCTTGTTGCCGTCGGGCAGTTCGGTCTTGACGATCTGCCCGTTCGCCACCTCGGGGAAATCAAAGCCGGTGGCCCATTTGATGCTGCTCGCCTCGGTGCGGAAGGTGTAGTTGCCGGCCTTGAAGCCTTCGAAGGCGGCATCGTAATCGGAATAATACTCGATGCGGATGGTATCGAAATTGCCCCGGCCGCGGTTGATCGGCAGATCGGCGCCCCAATAGTCGGGGTCGCGCACCCAGCTGATCGACTTGCCCACATCGATGCGCCCCGGCACATATTGCCCGGTCCCCAGCATCGGTGTCATCGAGCTTTCTTCAAGATCCAGTCCGTTCGCCTCGTAATGCGCCTTTGAGATCACCGGCAGGCCGCCCATGTCGCCGGGCAGGTCGCGGTGGGGCACGCCGTCCTTGAAGGTGAACTTGATCCGGTGCGGGTCCAGCACCTCGACGCTTTCGACCTGCGTTGCAAGAACGGTGCGAAAATCGGTCAGGCCCTTGGCCAGAAAGGTCTGATAGGAAAACAGCACATCTTCGGCCGTCATCGGGGTGCCATCGGAAAACCGCACCTCGGGGCGCAGGTTGAAGATCACCCAAGAGCGGTCCTCGGGATATTCCAATGTCGTGCACAGCAGGCAATAAAGCGACCCGATCTCATCCGCGGTGCCGGTCAATATGGATTCGTAAGGCGCCGAGGACAGACCCGCCGCCCTGCCCTTGACCGAATAGGGGTTCATGCTGTCAAACCCGCCAAACGCCCAGATCGAGATTTCGCCGCCCTTTGGCGCCTCGGGGTTCACATAGGGCAGATGGGTGAAATCTGCGGGCAGGTTCAATTCGCCAAAGGTGGAAATGCCATGCGCGGTGATGACGGTTTCCTGTCCCCATACCGGCAGCGCAGCCACCAGCGCCGCGCCCAACACCGCCGCCTTTCCAAATACCTTTGCCATCTGTGACCTTCCCCTTGTGCACGCACCGCTTTTCGCGACCTTGGTTCATTTAGGGAAGTAAAGCGCGGAATGTCGATCTCTCAAGTGGCGATTGCGTGATCTGGCGCACAAAGCGAAAGGGCCGCCCCTTTTCAGGACGGCCCTTCGCACGGCATTTGACCAATATCAGTTCTGCGTGGCCAGATAGGCGATCAGATTTGCCCGTTCGTCTGCGCGGGGCAGACCGGCAAAGGCCATCTTGGTGCCCGGAGCATAGCCGCGCGGGTTGGTCAGGAAAGCATCGAGGTTTTCCGGGGTCCAGGTGTCAGAGGCCATGCCAAGCAGCGTATCGGAATAGGCAAAGCCCGCCGAGGCCGCCTTGGCCTTGTCCACGATGCCGTTCAGATGCGGGCCGGTCCCATCGGTGCCATCCAGCTTGTGGCAGGCGCGGCATTTTGCAAACACCTTCTCGCCGGCAGCGGCATCGGCGGCGGCGTAAAGGGTGGCAAAATCGGCGGCCTCCTCGGCCGGGGCTTCTGCGGTTTCGCTCTCGCCGGTGTCGATCACATAGGCTTGTTCGTGGCCCTCACCATGACCGCCGCCTGTCGTGTAAAGCGCGCTGGCCACCCAGCCGCCCAGCAAGAACACCAGGAGCGACCCGCAAACCGCCCCCAACACCTTGGTCATCGTCATCGTGTCGAACATGTCGCGCTTTCCCTTGGCATTCGATTGCGTTGGCTTCTACCCGCTTCCATGTGGGTGTTTCAAGGTGTAGGAGCGCGACCAATCGCCCCTTTTTGACATGTGTTGATTGAACGGAGCCCAAAAATGACCGGCCGCATCGCATTTCAGGGCGAGCTTGGCGCCTATTCGCACCAGGCCTGTAAGCAAGCCCGCCCAGGGATGGAGGTGGTGCCCTGCACCACTTTTGAAGATGTGGTCGAGATGACGCGCTCGGGCGAGGTCGATCTTGGGATGCTCGCCGTGGAAAACTCCACCTACGGGCGGGTGGCGGATGTGCACAGCCTGCTGCCGCGGGCCGGGCTGCATATCGTGGACGAGGCCTTTGTGCGGGTTCATATCAACCTGCTGGGGGTCAGGGGCGGCAGTCTGGCCGAGGTGCGCGAGGCGCATGGCCATGTGGTGATCCTGCCGCAATGCGCAAGTTTCCTCAGGTCGCACGGAATAAAGGGGCGGGTCAGTTCCGACAATGCCCGCGCCGCGCGCGAGGTGGCCGAGGCGGGCGACAGATCGCGCGCCGCGCTTGCCAGCGAACTTGCGGCACAGATCTATGGCCTTGACGTGCTGGCACGCCACATCGAGGACCAGCAGAACAACACGACCCGCTTTCTGGTGATGAGCCGCGAGGCGGATCACAGCCGCCGTGCCGATCAGATGATCACCACCTTCACCTTCCGGGTGCGCAACATCCCCGCAGCGCTTTACAAGGCGCTTGGCGGATTTGCCACCAACGGCATCAACATGACCAAGCTGGAAAGCTATATGGTGGGTGGCAGTTTCATGGCGACCGAGTTCTATGCCGATATCGAAGGCCACCCCGAGGATGCGAATGTCGCCCTCGCGCTTGAGGAGCTGCGGTATTTCACCGACGCCGTCTCGATCCTGGGGGTCTATCCGTCAGATCGGGCGCGGGGCTGACGGGGGTCAGCGTTTGCGGCTCGCGACAAAACGCTGTTCGATATCGGTCGAAAGCTGACGCAGCCGCTTGTTGAAGCGCGACTGCAACCGGGCGCGCGCGAGTTTTGCCGATTGAAGCAGCAGCCGTGCCCCAAGGGTCAGCGGACGCACCGCAAGATGCACGACAATCCGCGTCCGTTTGGGCGACAAGGACAACAATTCGATCGAAAGATCCCCCTCCAGCAGCTTGCCCTTGCCGGTGAAAGACAGCTTTGCATCCGGCTCAAGACCCAAGAGGCGGATATCGACGACCCGTTCCTTGCCCCGAAACTGAAAACGGACCTTCCAGCTCATGCCGATGCCCATGGCGCGCAGCTTGTCGGTGCGGGTTACTTCGGCGCCCCGCCGCATGGCCGCGCGTTCCCAGCCTTCGAAATCGGTCAGGGCAGCATAGACAAAATCGATCGGAGCCTCGATATCCGTGCGTGACGAAAGGTGCATTGCTGTGTCCTGCCCGTTTTGGCGCGTGAATGGCCGTCAGACGTCTTTGGTCTGTTGCAGAAGAAACTGGCGTCAATCCAGCTGATCTGCAAGCCAGTTCTGTATCAGAAAATGCGCAATTGCACCTTTTCGGGCGGGCTTTATCTGCGGATGTGTCCCGGCCATGACAGCGACCATATCCTCTCGCGTGATCCAGAGCGCATGTTCAAGCTCGGCCGGGTCCAGGGTGATGTCATCGGTAAGCGCCTCGGCCTGACAGCCCAGCATCTGGCTGGCCGGAAAGGGCCAAGGCTGGCTGGCCAGATAGCGCACCGGACCCAGACGCACCCCCGCCTCCTCGAAAACCTCGCGGCGAACCGCGGCCTCGACCGTCTCGCCGGGTTCGACAAAGCCTGCAAGACAGGAATACATCCCCTCGGGCCAGCCGGGGCTGCGGCCCATGAGCGCGCGATTGCCATGGGTGACAAGCATGATCACCACAGGGTCCGTCCGCGGGAAATGCTGCGCCCCGCAGGATGGGCAAGACCGCTGCCAGCCAGCCATGACGGGCTTTGATGCCGCACCGCACACGGCGCAAAAGCCATGGCTGCGGTGCCATTGCAGCACGGCCTTGGCCGTTGCCGCGAGTTCCGCCTCACGCGGGGTCAGGCGCAGCATGACCGCCCGAAGTTCGGCAAAGCCGAACCGATCCGGCAAGCCCGGATGGCGCTGCACCGACGGGTCCAGAAAACCCGCGCCAACCGCCTCGGCGCCCGCTTCGGGCATCCAGTCCGAGATATCGGCGGCAAAGCAGGGCGTGTCATCATCAAGGCCAAGAAAGACCGGTGGCCCGGCATGGTGCAGCACCACCGAATCCGACGCCACCCAGCCCAGGCCCGCGTCGTCACGCATCAGCGGCTTGCCACGCCACAGCGGCAAGACCCGGCCGCGCGCCAGAAGCGCGGCCTGCTGCGCCGCATCGCCGCGCATCTCGGCCGCCCGGTTCAGGGCAGAGCCGCCAAACGTGACCATTTCCGCATGCCGCATCGGCGCCTCTCCCCCCTGCCATCGCTTGCGCAACAGATGGCACGGCTGCCCGCAATGCGCAAACGGGACAAAAACGCGTTTTGCATGCATAAATGCGGCAAAATGCAACCATCGGAAGAAAAAATTTCCGAAAAGGGGGGGCAAATCCGGTAAGACACCTATATTCCCAACGACCCATTCCTAGACCGAGGCCGCGACACCCGCATGAGAAACGGCACAGCGCCCTCCTCCCCTCTTGGCAAGGACACGGCGCAACCTGCGGTGACGCTGCGGGTGATGGCGACAAGCGATCTTCACATGCATCTGGCGCCGCACGACTACCACGCCGATCAGCCAACCAGCCGATCCGGCCTGTGCCTGACCGCAAGCCTGATTGCCGCCGCGCGCGCCGAAGCCGAGGGTGCCATCCTGCTTGATAACGGTGATTTTCTGCAAGGCAGCCCGCTGGGGGATTATGTGGCCCGCACCGGCCTGCGGCCGCACCCGATGATCCGGGCGATGAACCATCTGCGCTATGACGCGGTCAATCTGGGCAATCACGAATTCTCGCATGGGATCAACACCCTGGCGGCTGCCTTGGTCGATGCCAGATTTCCGATCCTGTCGGCAAACACGATTGCCGCGCCGCAGTGCAGGATTGCGCCCCATGTTGTGCCCTGGACGATCGTGACGCGCGATCTGCCCGGCAGCGACGGGCAAAGGCACCGCATTCGGGTCGGCATCATCGGCGTGCTGCCCCCCGAAACCGCCGTCTGGGACAAACAGGCCATCGCAGGTCAGGTGCATATGCTGCCGATGACCGAAACCGTGCGCCAGCAAGTTCCGGCGCTGCGGGCTGCGGGGGCCGATGTGATCGTGGCCCTGGCCCATGCGGGGCCCGGCGCATCCTATGATCCGACCGACAGCGGCGATGGCGCGCGGGCCATTGCACAGTTGGACGGGGTCGATGCCGTGGTCATGGGGCATGTCCATCAGCTTTTTCCCGGGCCCGGCCTGCCCGTGACGGCGGCGATTGACCCGGTGCAAGGCACCATCCACGGCAAACCGGCCGTCATGCCCGGGTTTTTCGGATCGCATCTGGGCGTGATCGACCTGACGCTTCGGCAGACGGAAACCGGCTGGCGCGTCGCAGCGGGCAAAAGTGCGTTGCGCCCCATCGCATCGCGCGCAGCGGGGGGCGCCCCGATTGCACATGTGGCGCCGGACGCCGGGCTGATGGCCCTGGTCGGGCCGGTCCACGAGGCGACGCGCAGCTGGGTGCGCAAGCCGATCGGCCGCACCGCGCGCGCGATCCACAGCTTTTTCGCGCTGGTCACGGACTGCCCCTCGGTCCAGATCGTCAATCAGGCGCAGGCGGCCCATGTGGCGCAGCGTTTGGCGGGAACGGTGCATGACGGGCTGCCGGTCTTGTCCACCACGGCCCCGTTCCGGGCAGGGGGGCTTGGGGGCCCCGACAACTTTACCTTCGTGCCGCCGGGCGATGTGCTGCTGCGCCATGTGGCCGATCTTTACATCCACCCCAACACGATCATGGCCCTTCGGCTGACGGGGGCGCAGCTGCGCGGCTGGCTTGAATGTTCGGTGCGGGGGTATCGGCAGATCACCGAAGGGCTGGCCGATCAGCCCTTGCTGGACCCGGACCTGCCGTCGTTTCTTTATGACACGATCCATGGTCTGACCTATCGGATCGACCTGTCGCAGCCGGGGGCGGATCACGGCGGCAGCCGGATCGCGGACCTGCGCTGGAACGGCAAGCCTGTCGATCCGGCGCAACCCTTCATCCTTGCCACCAACAGCTATCGCGGCTCGGGCAGCGGGGGATATGCGCCCGTGGACGGCTCTTGCGTGGTGCTGGCCGAACAGACAGCCAACCGTGACGTCCTGAGCGCCTATCTTGAAAAGACCCTTGCCCGTGGCGCGGGCGATCTGCCTTGGCCAGAGCCTGCCTGGCGCTTTTGTGCGATGCCCGGCACCTCTGTCACCTTTGACACAAGCCCGCGCGCCGCAGACCATCTGGCCGATCAGCACGGCCTGAACCTTACCCCGCTTTATCGCACGGCGGATGGGTTTCTGCGGCTTCGGCTGGACCTTGCGCCGGGCTGAGCTTTTGATTCCGGTTCAGGTCTGGTAGGGCTACGGCACAACAGGCCATCACGGCCCCGATGACACAAGAGGCCGCGATGTATGATGCCGTATTCTTTGACCTTGATGGAACTCTGGTGGACAGCGAGAGGCTCTCGTTGGTGACGGGAGCCGCAGCCTTTGCCGCACAGGGGTATCACGAGGTAGAAGATCTGCTGCACCGGCTGGTGGGCGTCGATCAGATCACGGCGGCCGGCCTGATCCTTGCGCGCTGTCCGGGGCTTGACCTGCGCCTCTTGCAAGAGACGTGGGAAACCACGTTTCTGGCCGCGCAGGCCGATGATCTGCTGCTCAAGCCCGGCGCGCATGAGATCGTTCACGGCCTGCGCGGACGACATGCGCTTGCGCTTGTCACGTCCTCGGCCCGTGATCCGGCAGAGGCACGGCTGGTGCAGGCGGGGCTGCGGCCTGCGTTTCAGGCGGTCATCACCCGCGATGATGTGGACCGGCCCAAACCGAACCCGGAACCCTATCTGCTGGCCGCCTCTCGGCTTGGCATCGACCCCGCCCGCTGTCTTGTGTTCGAGGACAGCGAGCCGGGGGCAGAGGCCGCGCATCGCGCCGGGATGACGGTGGTGCAGGTGCCCGACATGATTCCCGCCTCGGGTCGGTTTGCGCATCACGTCGCCAGCAGCCTGACCGATGGCGCGCGGTGGGCAGGCATCTGGGCTTAGGGCTTGCAAAAGCGTTGACGCTGTCCTATCTGACGACGCGAGAGGTTGGCGCGGGTAAGCGCCTCGCCAACCCGGTCAGGTCCGGAAGGAAGCAGCCGTAACGAGCCCCGCTTGGGTCGTTGTCCAGCCTCTCACCCT
>JALOSO010000287.1 GCA_025458385.1 Paracoccaceae bacterium
GTGGTGAACTGGGACCCGGTCGATATGACGGTTCTGGCGAACGAGCAGGTGATCGACGGGCGGGGCTGGCGGTCGGGTGCGCTGGTGGAGCGGCGGGAGCTGACGCAGTGGTTCTTCCGGATTTCCGACTATTCGGGCGAGTTGCTGGCGGCGCTGGAGGGCCTGAAGGATTGGCCAGAGAAAGTGCGCCTGATGCAGGCGAACTGGATCGGCAAGTCGCAGGGGCTGCAATTCGCGTTTGATACGGTGGGTGCGCCTGCGGGGTTTGAGCGGCTGGAGGTGTACACGACGCGGCCGGATACGCTGATGGGGGCGTCTTTCGCGGCGATTTCGCCGGATCATCCGTTGGCGAAGGCGCTGGAGCATGACCCGAAGGTGGCGGCATTCTTGGCGCAGTGTCGGGTGGGGGGGACGACGGCCGAGGCGTTGGAAACGGCGGAGAAGATCGGCCTTGATACGGGTATCAGGGTGAAGCATCCGCTTGATCCCAATTGGGAATTGCCGGTCTGGATCGCGAATTTCATCCTGATGGATTACGGCACGGGGGCGATTTTCGGCTGCCCGGCGCATGATCAGCGCGACTTTGAATTTGCGACGAAATACGGCCTGCCGATCACGCCGGTCTTTGTGGCGGACGGGGCGGATGAGGCTGATCTGACCGAGGCCTATGTGCCGATGAAATCGGAAAAGGTGCGCTATGTGCGCGGCTTTGCGGGTGAGGCTGTTCAGACGGGTGAGGGTGCATTGTGATGCCTGCGGTGTGGTGCCCGAGCGGAAGGAAAACCTGCCGGTTGAGCTGCCCTATGATGTGACGTTCGACATTCCGGGCAACCCGCTGGACCGCCACCCGACATGGCGCAACTGCGCCTGCCCGAAATGTGGCGCGCCCGCGCGGCGCGAGACGGATACGATGGACACGTTCATGGATTCGTCCTGGTATTACGCACGGTTTACCGCGCCGCATGCCAGCACGCCGACAGTGGCCGAGGATGCGGCCTATTGGATGAACGTCGACCAGTATATCGGCGGGGTAGAGCATGCGATTCTGCACCTGCTGTATTCCCGCTTCTTTGCGCGGGCGATGCACAAGACCGGGCATTTACCAGCATCAGCGATTGAGCCGTTCAATGCGTTGTTCACGCAAGGCATGGTGACGCATGAGATTTACAAGACCACGGATGCGCAAGGGCGGCCTGTCTATCATCTGCCCGAGGATGTCGTGGAGGGGCGGCTGAAGGATGGGACGGCGGTCGAGGTGATCCCTTCGGCCAAGATGTCCAAGTCCAAAAAGAACGTCGTGGACCCGATGAATATCATCGCCAGCTACGGTGCGGATACCGCCCGCTGGTTCGTGATGTCGGACAGCCCGCCGGAACGCGATGTTGAGTGGACAAGTGCGGGGGCCGAGGCGGCGTTCAAGCATCTGGGGCGCGTCTGGGCCTTGTGCAGCCGCGTGGGCGAGATGCCTGCGGATCATGTGGGGCCGGGCGATGCGGAGCTTGCCAAGGCCAGCGCAAGGGCCATCCATGACGTGACGCAGCAGATTGCGGGCTTTGCCTTCAACAAGGCGATTGCAAAGCTGTATGAGTTTACGGCGGCCATCAGCCGCACGGATGCCAGCACCGAAGGTATGAAGCAGGCCATGCGCACGCTGGCGCAACTGATGCAACCGATGACGCCACATATCGCCGAATCGATCTGGGCCTATCAGGGCGGTGCAGGCCTGTGCGCGCAGGCGCCCTGGCCCAAGGCCGACCCTGCCCTGCTGGTGGATGACACGGTGACCCTGCCCATCCAGATCAACGGCAAACGCCGGGCGGAAATCAGCGTGCCAAAGGATATGCCGGGGACCGAGGTTGAAAAGCTGGCGCTGGCGCAGGATGATGTGGTCAAATTCCTTGCCGGGCAGCCGGTGAAGAAGATCATCGTCGTGCCAGGGCGCATCATCAATGTCGTTGTCTAACGCAGATCGCCAGTCTTCTGAACGGCCGCTCATCACTCCCTCCGGTCGTTCTTCGCTGCGCAACCTCAGCGAAGAACGACCGAACGGGCGTGATGAGCGGCCCGTTGCGGACTGTGCCGGCAAAGTGAACCGCCGCAGCATCCTTGCCGTGTTCGCCCTTGCCGGCTGTGGCTTTAGCCCCGCCCTTGGTCCAGGCGGGGCTGCCGAAGGCCTGCAGGGATCAATCCGCGCGGCCAACCCGTCTGACAAGAACGGGTTCGATCTTGTCGAGCGGCTGGAAGAGCGTATCGGCCGGCCCGAAACCGCGCGCTTCGATCTGGCCTATACCATTGCCACAAAGGCCATTGGCGTTGGCATCACACCCGACAACGCCATTACCCGCTATAACCTGACCGGTCTGGTCGACTGGACGCTGACCGAACGCGCCACGGGCCAGCGCGTTGCCGGTGGGCGGGTTGAAAACTTTACCTCTTATTCTGCCACAGGCTCGACAGTTGCAGGGCTTGCCGCCGAAGAGGATGCCGCCTTTCGCCTGATGCGGATGCTGGCCGACCAGATTGTCAGCCGCCTGATCGCCAGTTCAGGGGTTTGGTCGTGATCCTGAAAGGGATCGAGACCACACGCTATTTCGCGCGGCCTGACCCGTCCAAGGCCGGCCTTCTGATTTTCGGGGCCGATGCCATGCGCGTGGCGTTGAAACGGGCCGAGGTGATCGCGGCGCTGATCGGGCCGGATGGCCCCGCTGAAATGCGCCTGACACGCATCGCCGGGGCCGCGCTGCGCAAGGAACCGGCGCTGCTGCTGGATGCGACCAAGGCCATCGGCTTTTTCCCCGGCGCGCGTGTGGCCTTTGTCGAGGAAGCGACGGATGGTCTGGCACCCGTGATTGCGTCAGCCCTGGAAGCGTGGCGGCCCGGCGATGCGCAGGTCATCGTCACCGCAGGGGCCCTGACGGCAAAGTCGGCGCTGAAAGTGCTGTTCGACAAGCATCCGCAGGCCTGGAGCGCGGGCCTGTATGACGATCCGCCCAGCCGCGAAGAGATCGAGGCCGCCTTGAAGGCCGCGGGGCTGGGGGCGATTGACCCCGCGGCGTTGGCCAGTCTGAACATGCTGGGCCGTGCACTTGACCCCGGCGATTTCCGGCAGGTGCTGGAAAAGGTCGCCTTGTACAAATGGGGGGATAGCACCCCTCTGACGGCGGTTGAGGTCGAAGCGATGGCCCCTGCGACCATTGAAACCGAGGTGGAAGATGTGGTGGCCGCGGTCGCCGATGGCCGGGTGGCCGAGATCGGCCCGCTGATGACACGGCTTGAGGGGCAGGGGACGCAGCCTGTGACCATCTGCATCCGCGCGTTGATGCACTTTCGGGTGCTGCATGCCGCTGCCTGTGACCCGTCAGGCAGTGCCATGGCGCGGGCGCGGGTCAGCTTTCGCGCGAAAGAGGCGATGGAACGGCAGGCGCGGGTCTGGGGCGCAGGCCGCCTGGAAGAGGCGCTGACCGCGCTGATCGACTGCGACCTTGTGCTGCGGTCATCGTCGCGTGCGCCGCTGATGGCGGTGATGCAACGCACGCTGATCCGGCTTGCGCGCATGCCCCGTTAAGGCAGGCGCGCGCCGGTTGTGGCCCTTTGGCTCAGCGCAATGACGCAGGCCGCGCATCGACCCAAGCACCCTGCGCCTTGGCCGATGCAACCGCCGCGTGGATCGCGCTGATTGACCGCATGCCATCAACCGCCGTAGGAAACAGCGTGATGGCGGGGTCAGGTTTGCGGCCTTCGCGCGCGGCAAACAGGCTTTCGGCGATATCGCGGTAGATGTTGCCGAACGCCAGTGGCATGCCTTCGGCATGGCCAACGGTCACGCGCGATGCGCGGTCTGCCTCTGGTGACAGGTTGCCTTCGCCGCGTTCAATGATCGTCGCGCGCCCGCCCAGCGGCATGTAGTGCAGCTGGTTCGGCTGCTCCTGCGCCCAACGCAGGCCCCCCGTTTCGCCAAAGACCTGAATCGTCAGGCCATGCTGGCGGCCAATCGCCACGGATGAGGTCCAAAGCCGCCCCACCGCCCCGCCGTCCATGCGGAAGTTGACCATCGCGTCATCTTCCAGCACGCGCACGGGCAGGCAGGATGCGAAATCGGCCGAAAGGCGCGCTACCTCTTGCCCGGTCACAAAGCTTGCCATGTGCATGGCGTGGATGCCG